>JBBQBU010000551.1:0-4079 GCA_038318015.1 Chloroflexota bacterium
GACGGCAATTCGGCGCGCAGGCCGTCGATGTATCCAAGCCGCCCCGTCGTCAGGAACTCGCCGATCTTCTGCTCCAGCGCCGGGCCGATGCCTTGGATCGTTCGCAGGCGGCCCTCGGCGTGCACCAGTTCAATCGGCTCCTTCAGCCCTTCGATGCGGCGCGCGGCCGACCGGTAAGCATTGACGCGGAAGCCTTTGTCTCCCTTGATCTCTAGCAAGTCGCCAATCTCTTCGAGCAGATGGGCGACATCGGCATTGCGGGCACGCGGCGACTGACTCATAGCGTTGACTATGGGCCACGCCGCTCGGCGCGGTCAACTGGCGGGTGGTAGCTGCGTACGTGAGGCACCCAGGCCGATCAATCGCAGCCTGCGATCAGTCTCGCGCGGCCCACCCGCATGGCCGGCCGACTATTGGCCTGCTCACGCCCGACTCAGGCCCGGCACCGGCGAGTCGTCACATTGGAGCTAGCGAAATGTTTGAAAATGGTGTATGTAACGGGCGCAGACCGCGCCATCAGGGCGTCCCGGCCCGCGTCAGCCTGCGCTCGACCAGGAAGTCGTACAATTCGTCAGCCGCCACGGCATGGCCTGCCGCCGTCCAGTGCGCGTTCTGTCGATAATAGAGCCGTTCCTTGATGCGGCCGTCGGCCCGGCGCAAGTGCGTCAGCAAGTCCAGCGAGATCAGGTTGCCGCGCGCCGCCAGCTCCGCCAGCGAGCCGTGCGGGTCTTCGAAGCCGGGCTTGATGTCGTCACCGCCCGAGTCCTCTTCGTCGTCCTCGTCGTTCTCGCGGACGGCGGTACCCCCGCGCTGCGCCACGGCCGTCGCCGACGGAACGACCAGCACCATGAAGCGAGCGCCCTGGCTCTCGGACACGTCGCGCATGCGATCCAAGAGTTCTTCGGTGATGGCCCAGGCCTCCTGCGCCTCTTCGAGCGTGCGCGGTGCGCGCCGGTCCGACGATGACGAGCCGCCGTCGTCGCCCCACCACGGCAGCTTCGCCAGGACGCCAGACTCGAAGACGGTGTACAGCTCCGACTTGCGGAGGATGCGGCGCGGCCCCTCGAATGCATCCGCGCCGCGCAAGTTCAAGTCCGCCTCGATGGCATTCTGCACGGTCGCAACGCGCCGGTAGTTGTCGGAGATGTCATTTCCGAGGTACACCGCGACGACCACCAGGTCGGGCTTGAACTTGACGCCCTCTTTTGCCAGGTACACGGCCTCGTTGGCCGTCGCCCAACCGTTCGAGCCGGCGTTGAGGACGCGGTAATTGCCGCCTGCCTCAGTGTTCAGGCGCGTTTCGAGGCGCTGTGCAAACGTTTCGTCCTGGCTGACCTGCTCCGCGAACGTGAAGGAGTCGCCCGTCACCAGGATGCGATATTCGCCGGCCGGCTTCGGGTAGTCGATCTCGGCCCCGCGCAGCCCCTTCGAGTTGACCTCGATCCACGACGTAAACTCGGACGTCTTCTTCCAGCCCGCACCCGGCTTGTTGCGCCGCCCGAACTCGGGGTGCGCCTCCGCAAAGCTGACGGTCTGGTAGTCGCCTGGGAGGATCGCGCCGGCCACGCGCAAGAGGATTTCGCCAAAGATCAGCGGGATCAGCAGGCCGATCAGCACCAGCCCTAGCCGTGCCTTCCAGGTTGGCGACTGGCGCTGTCCGCGCCCACCTGTCACCGTACCCTCGCCAACCGTTTCGCCCGATCCGACAGCGGCCTGCCGTGCCATAGGACTCCATGCCCGTGTGGTTCGCTCTCGGGCGAGTATACGAACGGCCGGGCGGTCGGGCCAAGCAAAGCGGCCGGAAACGCGGCCGCCGGCACGTCCGCAGGCGGATGGAGCGCGCTCACAAACACGATCAACGTGGGTACATCAAAACCGTCTTGAGACCGCTTTCCGGGAGACTGTACGCAGACACCGTACAATCCGTGGTACCCTCGCCAGCGATGAAGAACATGGGTCTGCGCTGATGGAGGGATGGCGACGCAACCTGTACGTCGTCTGGTTCGCCACCTTCGCGAGCCTGACCGGCGGCAGCCTCGTACAACCGTTCCTCCCACTGTTCATTAACCGCGACCTCGGCGTCACGGACCCGGGCATGGCCGCTATCTGGTTCGGGCTTGCGACCAGCGGCGGCGGCGTGGCACAAGCCGTGATGGCCCCGATCTGGGGCGTCCTGGCCGACAAACACGGCCGGAAGTCGATGCTGGTGCGGGCACAGTTCGCCATCGGCACCGCGAACGGACTGCTGGCGTTTGTCGGGTCGCCGTGGCAACTGGTCGGGCTGCGTGTCGTTCAAGGCACGTTCTCTGGCGTCGTCGGGGCATCACGCGCGCTGGTGGCCGGCAGCGTCCCGCGCGAGCGCCTCCCGTATGCCATGGGACTGCTCCAGTCGGCCATCTTCATGGGCCAGACGCTTGGCCCGACGATTGGTGGCATCCTCGGCAGCATGATCGGCTTCCGGGCCTCGTTCGTGACGACCGCAGCCATCAATGTCGTGGCCGGCGCGCTGGCGGCGATGTACGTCAAAGAACAGCCGATGGAGCGTGCCGCCGGCAAGCGCGAACGGGCCAGCTTCCGGTCGCTGCTGCGGTCACGGCCGCTGGCGATCCTGGTCGGCACGTTCTTCCTGACCTCGACGGCCAACATGCTGTCCCGGCCGCTGCTGCCGCTGCTGCTCCAGGAGATCGACCCGTTGCACGATGTCGCGTTCACGTCGGGACTGGCGTTCTCCGTACTGGGGATCTCGGGTACCATCGCATCGGTGGTTTCGAGCCGTGGGAACGGGCGCTTCGGCCTGCGCGGACTGGTGGTCATGTCGGCACTGGTGGGCGCAACGGGCACCTATGCTGTCGGCCTCTCCCCGACGCCGAGTATGGTCATTGGGTCGCTGTTCGTGGTCGGGCTGGCGCAGGGCACCCTGGCGGCGTCCTCCACAGCTCTGATTAGCCTGTTCGCACCGGCCAGCAGGCAGGGCACGGCCTTCGGCATCCTGACCTCGGCACAATCCCTGGCGATGGGCGTTGGTCCGCTGTCCGGCGGCTTGCTGGCGTCGGCCACTGACTTGCGGCTGCCGTTCACGGCCTCCAGCATTCTGCTCGCCATGAGCGCGCTGCTGGTGCTGACGGTGCCCGCACCCACGACAACGGGTGAATCGGAGCTTGCAGCATCATGACGCAGACACGGCCGTCGCGCCTGCTGGTGATGATCTGGGACGGCATGCGCCCGGACCTCGTCTCCCCTGAATTGACGCCCAACCTCGCCGCACTGGCCGGGGACGGCGTGGTCTTCGACGCAAACCACGCCGTTGTGCCGACCGTCACGCGGATCAACGCCGCGACACTCGCAATGGGCGCGCCGTCCTCGACGCACGGGCTACCGGCCAACTCGTTCTTCGCACCGGCCGTCGATGCGAGCGGCCCGATCTCGGTAGGGGACGGGGACAATGTCGCGCAGCTGCGGGCCGCATACGGCGTCTTCGGGGCGACGACCATCGCCGACGTGGTGAAGCAAGCCGGCGGTCGGACCACCATTGTCAGCAGCGGCACGCGCGGCTCATCGTGGATGCTGCACCCGCGCCGCAAGGACGCCGGCGACCTGATCCTGCATCCGACGCTCTCGACGGCCGGGGACCTCGCGCCAATTGTCGCGCGGCTCGGCCCGATGCCCGCCGATGGGGCGCCAAACACGGCCCTGAACGCGTGGCTCGCGCGGGCCGCCGCCGAGATCATCCTGCCGGAGCAGCGGCCCGATGTGTTGCTGTTCTGGCACGACGACCCCGACCACAGCCAGCACAAGTTCGGCTTCGGCCACCCGCTGTCGTTGCAGAGCATCCAGGACGCCGACCGGCACCTCGGGCTGCTGCTCGCCAGCCTGGACAGCGCCGGCCTGCGCGACGAGACGCTCATCGTGGTGGCCTCCGACCACGGCTACGTCCAAATCACCCAGCGGTACGACCCGTCACCCGCACTGGCGGCCCTGGCCGGCGACGCACGCGTGGTGCTGGCCGCTAACGGCTGCTCCATGCTGCTGCGCCTGGAGCAGCCAGACGACCGGGCGCTGGCGCGACTCGCCGCAGAAGT
>JBBQBU010000552.1:0-4075 GCA_038318015.1 Chloroflexota bacterium
AGGCAGCCGTCAAGGCCCAGGCCCTGCACGCGGTCGAGCATGGCCGTGGGCGAGCCGGGCGAGGCATCCAGGCTGCGCGCGTAGATGCCGACCTTCACCGGACCGCCCCCGCCCCGGCACCCACTGGGGCCGGCGTCTGCCCGAGGTTGTGGCGCAGGCAGACCTCACGCAGCAGCGCCGCGCTCTCCTTGATGAACCGGACCTCACGCGAGTAGTCGAACGGCGTCGCATCGTACTCGTCCAGGCTCTGCCACGCGCCGGACGCGATCTTCTCGGCGCAGATCTGCGAGCCGTGGACGAACTGCGCGAACTCGGCGACGGTCAGGTCGGGGTGGGCGTCGTGCCAGACCTTGTCCCACACGTTCATGAAGCCCTGGCCGCGCGTGTTCGGGTTCTCAATGGTCAGGTTCAGGTCCGGCTTGTGCTTGTACAGCAGCGGCAGGATCGTCTCGTAGTCCACGACGCCCTGCCCGCACGGCCGCATCTGCCGAATCGCGCCCTCTGGAGTCAGGACGTGGATGATGTCCTTCAGGTGCGTTTGCCGCACGTACGGCGCGACACGGTGCGCGGCGGCCACCGGGTCTTCGCCCCGGTGCGTCACATTGGCGATGTCGAAGGTGATGCCCATCGCGTCCGGGCCGACGGCCTCAACCAGCCGCACCACCTCAAACGTCGTGATCTCCTCGTGCGTCTCCATGTTCATGTGCATGCCGAGGTCACGGGCAATGGGTGCCAGCTTGTGCAGAAACCGCTCGGTCGCCTGCAATTGCTCGTCCCAGGCAACATCGGTGCGGTAGCGGTCGTACGAGAGGTGGCCCCGGTAGATGCCCTTGTAGTTGGCCGTCCCGATCCAGACCTCGGTGATGTCGGCGGCGCGGCACGCTTCGAGCATCCGCCGGAAGCCGAGCAGGATGTCGCCGTCGCCGGCCGTCCGCAGTTCCGGCGCTTCGGGTGACGCGTACGGATTGACCTTCCCCAGGCCGCTTTCAACGTACATGCCCAGCGCGTCGGCGTGCGCCTTGATCTCGCGCATCTCGCCGTGGTCGAGCGTCGGGCTCATCTCCAGCACCGTGCGGAAGAACAGCCCCTCCATCCCCAGTTCCTGGCCGTGGTTGAAGCTTTTGAAGGGGCCATACTCCTTCGCCTTTGGGATCTTGCGGCCGTCAACACCTACACGCATAGTCACTCCTCCCTCTCTGTGCCCGTCAAGACGGTAGCCGATTGACCGAACAGGGACGCACTGCTGCGAGCCGGCGCATCGTCGCGCGTGGGCAGCCGGGTGATGCGGCTCGGGACCGAGCCGGCTGGCGTCGCGCTAGTCGGGTGCTTGCGCGTCGCGCGTGCGGGACCGTGATGCAGGGCGGTCGGGCGCGCGCCGTCGCCGTCCCCCGTGTCACCCAGCAAGCCGCCGAGGCCGTGCTGCTGGCAGATGCTGCTGCGGCGGGAACTGGCTTGTTCGGGTCAACGCTGGTGCTCTCGTACAACTCGAAGTCGCCACTATCGGTGCGCTTGACGGACAGCACCGCCGCCGTCTTCGAGTTCTTCCACGTCTCGACCGGGACGGTGATGTATTGCGGGCCCTTCGCATCGTCGTACGGGTCATATGCAGGATTCCTAACCGACTTCTGCTCGACGGCGTACTGCACGTTCGCGTTGCCGCCATTCGCCGCGATCCATGCTTCACATCCGCTTGCGTCATCGTTGCTCTCTCCCGCGTACGATCAGGCTATGCGAAGAACGCTCGCCGCGCTGGTGACTGGTATCGTGATCGGAGTTGCCCTGATGTGGGGCGGCCTCGTCGTCGCTGGCGGCTACTGGGAGTACCGTGTGCCCGGCGACGGCCAGTCTCTGCGCGAGATGGTCAACGCCGAGCGTTGGGAACCGTTCGAGGTCAACAATCTCACGTTCCTGCGCCGGCCGCGCTTCCGACCGTAACATCATCGGACTCCTGCTGGCTTCGGCGCAGCAATGTCGCGCCGCCGTAGCTCGGCTGGCCCGATGTCCTTGCACATCTTCGACGCCGCCTCATCGCGTGCGTCTCGCTCGATGTCGTCAAGCATCTTCAGGCGTGCGGCAGGCGGCAACCCGTCGTACCGTCCGCTGTTTACCACCGAATCGAGGTGCTTGCGCCGTGCCTCGCCTGCGTACAGCTGGTACATGCGCTGCTCACGCATGTTGAGCGGCATCTGCGAGCCGGTGACATTCGGCACCGACACGGTTGCTGGTGGGCCACTGGCCGACGCTCTACACGGCCCCGGCCGCCCGGTCTGGCAGCTTCAGGCGATCCTGAACAGCGTCGGACAGTTGGAAGTGGCCGAGTTCGTCTAGAACTGGATGGCCGGCGCGCCGAGGCGGACGGCCGACGTGCCAGGGCAGGCGTCGAGACGGCGGGCGGGTTTGCCGGCGGCAAACCCCTACGAGGACGATGCAACCGGCGCCGCGCCTCGTAGGGGCGTGCCGTTGGCCCGCCCTCTGTCGATTCGCCCGGCTGCCGCTGGCACGCCCGCTGATTCGCCCGCCATCCGTTCGCACGATCCCCGCGTGTAGGCCGCCTGCCACCGGCACGCTCTGGTATCCTCGGCGCATGAAGGTGCCGGTATGAGCTTCCCGCCGATCAGCACGCCGCGCTACTTCACGCGGTTCCGGTGCATCGGCGCGGCCTGCGAGGATCACTGCTGCGCGGGCTGGGGCGGCATTGATGTGGACCCGCCAACCGCCGAGGCGTACCGGCAACTGCGCGTGGACGGCGACCCGCGCGCCGTGCAACTCAACCTCGTGGGGAACATCAAGCCGAACCCCGAAGCGTGGCCCGACGAGGGCTGGCCGGCCGCGCTGATCCCGCTGGAGCCTGGGAAGCCGTGCCCATTCCTGAACGTGGAGCGCCTCTGCCAGATTCAGGAGACGTTCGGCGAGGAGCTGCTATCGTCCACTTGCGACACGTTCCCCCGGCAGGCGACCGTGCTGGACGGCCAGATGCTTCTGGTTGGGCGGATGTCCTGTCCCGAGGTTGCGCGGCTGGCGCTGCTGGCCGACGACGCGATGGTGCTGGAGCCGACCACCCCGGACCGTCGCCTGACCGAGCGCGGCCACTTCTGGGTGGACGAGCCGTGGAACGACGAGCCGGACCAGGGCGACCCCCGACGGCAGTACCACCGCGTGCGCGAACATAGCGCGGCGCTGCTCCAGCGCCGCGACCACTCGTTTGCGGCGCGGATGCTGGCCGTGGGGCTGGCCCTCAGCGCGCTGGACGGGGCCGGCTTCGGGGCGTCTGACGTGGACGCGACGTTTGAGCAGACCGCGCAACGGCTCCCGTCCGTCGAGGCGTGGCTGTCCGAAAGCGGGCTGCTTGCTCCCAACAACCCGCCCGCCCCGCCTGCTCCGACAGGGAGCGCCGCCGCTCCGGGGGCCAGGCACGGTGCGTCAGCCGCCGTTCCCGCGACGGGGGATTGCCCCACCGGCCCGCACCGGCTGCTCGTGCGGCGGGTGCGCCGCTGGCTCATCATGCCGACGCTGCCGCCGCGCTACCGTCGCTGCCTGGAGCGCATCCGCGACGGCCTGGGCCTGCCCGCCGACGCCGCGACGCCGCTCGACGGGGCTGTTGGCGCGCGCGTCGCCGAAGCCTATGCGGCGGCGAAACGCGCACACCTCGCGCCGTTCCTGGCGCAGCGCCCCTACTTCTTCGAGAACCTCGTGCTGAACCACATCTGGCTTGGGACGTTCCCATACCACCCGGAGCGGTCGTTTGCCGAAGAGCACGCACTGATGGCGTTCCGGGTGGGGCTGATCCGCCTGCATCTCGTGGGGGCGGCAGCAGCCGAGGGCGCGCTCACCGAAGACCTGGCGGTCGAGACGGTGCAGGCGTTCGAGAAGTACGCGGACAGCCACGAATTCTGGGAGCACACTACAAAGCTGCTGAGGGACGAGCGGGCGCTCGACCCCGGCAGCCTCGCGGCGCTGCTGCTCGCCTGACCCGGCAGCCTCGCGGCGCTGCTGCTCGCCCCCCACAGCCCCGGTGTTAGCCCAGGTCGATGGCGACCTCCGGCGCGACGTAGGTGCCATGCTCGTCGCCGGTGGT
>JBBQBU010000553.1:0-4038 GCA_038318015.1 Chloroflexota bacterium
GGCTCGGCTCCGAGTTCAGGTAGTCAGCGTTCTCAATGGCATCCGCCAGGGCTGCCCGCTGTTCGTCGAGCGTGCCGTCATCGAACGCTGCCGGCAGCAACTCGTAGACGGCCTGTAGGTCTCTGCGGGCATCGTCGAAGACGGGGATGACCTCGCCGGTATCGACGTTCAGGTACGACGTGACCTCGTCAGGGTCAATGTCGATGGCGTCAGCGATGGCGGAGAGCGCGGACTGTGACACGCGCCGCTGCGGTACTGCTGAGTCAGGCATTCGGGTCCGTCCTCGTGCGGCGGGCTGCGACCCCAGATGGTGGACCGGCAACCGCCCGCCATGCAAAGTCACCCGTATGAAACCCCGTCATCTGCGGATTGATACGATTTCTTTACGCAACCGTCATCCATATGACCCATTGTCGGCGGATACACTGTCTGAGGCCTGCCTGCAATGGCGCAATGTTGGGCTGCGTTTGCATGGTCGAACGCTTCGATGGTGAAGCGTTCGGCCGGCACCAACTCCGTGTCGCTGTTGATGCGACAGGGCCGCGTGGTATCGTGCGACCGTGGGTGACCTTGCGGACGCATTCTTCTCGAAGGCCGAAGAGAACATTGCGGCTGCTGCCAGCGAGCTTGCCAGCGGACGGTACAATAGCTGTGCGAACCGCCTGTACTATGCGGCATTTCAGGCGGCAGTTTCTGCGCTGGCCGAGGCGGGCATTCGGCCGCCGGGCCGTGGCCGATGGGGCCACGACTTCGTACAAGCTCAGTTTTCGGGACAGCTGGTCAACCGGCGAAAGCAGTACCCGTCCACGCTTAGGAGCGTGCTCAGCGAGACGCTGCTGCTTCGTGAGATAGCCGACTATGACGCGACATCTGTTGATGAGGTACGGGCACGACGCGCGCACCGCAAGGCGAAATCCCTCGTAGATGCAGTGCGGGCAGAGAGGATGCGGCCATGAGCCAACGCTGGTATATCAACGCTGACGGGGACGTAGACGCGGACGCAATGGTATTCGTCGATGAACTCAAGCGGCTGATCCTAGAACTGCATCCCGAAGCAAGGTTCGACCTTGGGCCGGGCGGCGCTGATCCCACGATGATCTTCCTGCGCGCCTACGTCGATCTGGCGGAGCCGTTTGACATCCTTGACGAGATCGGCGACCGGGTGGTTGACATTCAAGTTGACGAAGGCATTCCGCTGCACGTCCTCCCAATGCGGCTACACGAGCGCGCCCAAGCGTCATAGTCCGTGCAGGGGTGCCGTCTGCAATCATGCCAGGGCCGCGTGGCGGCCGCGCAGATGCCCACGCGGGATGGCTGCCAGCGGATCGGCACGTTGGCCTACCCCTTGACGCTGCCAGCGGTCAGGCCGGCCACCATCAGGCGCTGACCGAGCATGTACACCAGCGCCACCGGCACCGCCGTGACCAGCGACGCCGCCATCAGTAAGCCCCACGGCTGAATGTCGCCGACGATCAGCAACGACAGGCCGACCGGCAGCGTGAAGAGGCTACCCGTCCGCAAGAACGTGAAGGCGTACAGGAACTCGTTCCACGAGGCCGTAAACGAGAAGAGCGCCACCGCCAGAAGGGCTGGCCGGACCAGCGGCAGCACCACCAGGAAGAACGCCTGCAACCGGTTGCAGCCGTCAATCAGTGCCGCGTCCTCGATCTCTTCAGGAATGGAGCGATAGTAGCCCATCATCAGCCAGGTGGCGAACGGCAGCACAAAGCTCGGGTACGTCAGCAGCAGCGCCCAGTGCGTGTTGATGAGCGACAGTTGCGCCAGGATGATGTACATCGGGATGACCATCAGCGCGCCGGGCATCAAGTTCGCCACCAGCACCGTTGCCCCGAGCGTGGACGCGCCGCGCCAGCGTAGCCGCACCATCGCGTACGCCCCCAGGCTCGCCACAAGGACCGATATGGTCGTGCTGGACACGGCCACAAACGCCGTGTTTTGGTACCAGTCCACGAATTTGATGCGCGTGAACAGGAACATGAACTGCTCCAGCGTCCACGGGTCCGGCCAGAACATCCCGCGCACCTGCTGAATCTGTAGTTCGCTCTTGAAGGCCGTGACGACCACAAAGTAGATCGGGAACAGCTCGAAGAGCAGGATCACCCCCATTAGGGTGTACATCACGGCACCGGCCGTCAGGCGCTGGCCCCGCCGCGCCAGCAGCGGCGGCGAGCCGTCCGGCCGAAGTGTCTGCCGAGCGGCCCCCCAGCAAACGCTCGGCACCGTCATTGGCCGCCCAGAACAGCGCCAGCACGGCCCGCAGCACCGCACGCACCGGCCAGAGCGCCGCCACCAACGCGCGCCACGCGATGCCATCCGGCTGGGTGCCCGCCCGCAGATCGTCGCGGTGCAGCATGTAGCGCGCCAGCACCAGCGACAGTACGAGCATGAACGGCGCGGCGATCATCGCGACGGCGATCCCGGCGCTGGTCCGATAGGCTGATACGGCGTACTCGAAGGCCAGGATCGGGTACATACGGGTGGCCCCGAACGGCCCGCCACCGGTCAGTAGGTACGTCAGCGTAAAACCGTTGAACGTGCTGATGGTCGAGAGCAGCGTGGCGACGATCAGCACGTAGCGCAGGCCTGGCAACGTGATGTGCAGGAACCGCCGCCAGCCGTTCGCACCATCGACCGCCGCGGCGTCGTACTGCTCCTGCTCGATGCCCTTCAGACCGGCCAGCAGCAGCATGATGACGAACGGCGTCCCGGCCCAGACGTTGACCACGATCACGGCGGGTAAGGCCGTCTGCCGGCTGCTCAGCCACGGGAAGCCCTGCTGGAGGATGCCCAGGTAGATCAGGATATGGTTCAGGCCGCCGAACAGCGGATCGAGGATCATGCGCCAGGCCAGCGCGCGCACGACCTCTGGGACGACGTACGGCACCAGCAGCAGCCCGCCGAGGACAGCACCCCAGCGCGGCAGGTTGTGCAGCAGCAGGGATGCCGACATCCCGAGCGCCAGTTTCAGCACTACTGACGCCGCCGTGAACACCAGCGTGACAGTGACGGCGCTGGTGAAGCGGTCGTCTCCGAGCAACGCAATGTAGTTGTCGAGCCCGACGAAGTTGCCGACGCGGAACCCGACAACGTTGTGCAAACTGAGCCAGAGCGCCCGCAAGAACGGATACGCCTTAATCGTCGCCAGGATCAGTACCGTCAGCGCGACGAATAGGTACGCCGTCGGCCAGTCGCGGCCAAGCAGGCGCTGCGACTGCTTGAACCATGCCCGGGATGCCAGCGGTGTCGGTGATGCACGGTGCAGGCTCGACGGACGCGGCGATGCGGCCACGGTTACGGCTCCCCGACGCTGCCCTGGCAGCGGCTCGCCGTATGGTAGAAGTTCAGCGGCGGCCCGGCTTTACAGTGGCACGCGACACGACTTGCAGCTTTGCCGCGACTCCGAGTTCTCGTACCCACAGGTGCGGCAGACGCGCGCCCCGGACGGTCGGGACAGGCTCCCCTGCGGCGGCTGGTATGCCCCAGGCTGGGCGTATCTGGTCTGCGGCGGTGCGTAGGGGTCTGGCTGGTGCGGACCCGGTTGCGGCAACTGGTACTGCTGATACGGCAGTTGCGGCTGTGCGTACCCCCGCGCCGCCGGCGAGACGCTGCCGACGAGGCTGCTGGGATCGTCAACCACGACCGTGTCGAGCATCTTGTCCCAGAGTTGTTGCTTATTCTTGTCCCAGAGCAGCCAGAAGAACGGCAGCACCAGCCAGCCGAGGAAGAGGCCGATGGCGAGCTTGGCGAGGAACTCGCGCAGGAACATGGTGCCCCAGCTTGCGCGGGTCGCCGTCGCGATGCTCACGACGCGCATGCCCATGAGTTGCTTGCCGGGAGTTTGACCGTTCCCGAAGATGATAAGGGACCAGATCAGGTAGCCGATGCCGCAGGTGGCGAGGGCGAGGACGCTTTCCAGCAGGTGCGCGACGCAACGCTTGCCGGCCGAACTGATGACGATGCCGGCTGGTAGGCCGTACAGTTGCCAGCAGAACTGGCAGGTGGTTCCTTCCCACCAGT
>JBBQBU010000554.1:0-4036 GCA_038318015.1 Chloroflexota bacterium
ATGACAGCGCCATCGCGATCATCACGCGCTGTCGCATACCACCCGAGAACTGGTGCGGATAGTCATCGACACGCGAGCGCGCCGCAGGAATCCCGACCAACTCCAGCAGTTCGATGGTGCGGTTCCGCGACTGGTCCCGACTCATCCCCTTGTGCAGTTCGAGCGCCTCGCCAATCTGGCGGCCGACCGTTAGCACCGGGTTCAGCGACGTCATCGGATCCTGGAAAATCATCGCGATGTCGTTGCCGCGAATCCGTCTGATGCCCTCGTCATTCAGCTTCAGGAGATCCTTGCCATCAAAGATCACCTCGCCCTCGACGATCCGGCCCGGAGGCGTCGGGATTAGCCGCATCAGCGACATGGCGCTCACGCTCTTGCCACAGCCGGACTCGCCGACCAGACCAAGCGCTTCACCTTCGTTGAGCGTGAACGACACGCCGTTGACGGCTTTCACAATGCCGTCTGGTGTGTAGAACCACGTCTTGAGGTTCTTCACCTCGAGCAACGGTTTCTTCTCGACTGCCACCCCAAGACCCTCCTCGATACGAGCGTTCTCGTGCTACGCCGTTGGACCCGCCATACCCTGATCTGCTTGCCATGACCACCGTAGCACAGGTTTCCGTGCTGCAGCCGTCTCATCCAGTCGTCCGACCGGCTGACTGTGCGGGGCTTCGTGGATCAGCTCCGGGCTTTCCTCGGCCTCCCGTGCAATCTGCCGCATCACCTCGACGAACCGGTCGAGCGTGTCCTTGCTCTCGGCCTCGGTCGGCTCCACCATGATCGCCTCTTCGACGATCAAAGGAAAGTAGACCGTTGGCGGATGAATGTTGAAGTCGATGAGGCGCTTCGCGATGTCCAGCGTCCGGACGCCGTGCTGCTTCTGCCGCCGCCCGGAAGCGACGAACTCGTGCATGCACACCCGGTTGAACGGTACCTCATAGAGATCGTCAAGCTTCGCCTTCAGGTAGTTCGCGTTCAGGACGGCGGCTTCACTGATATCCCGCAACCCCTGGTCGCCCTGCAAGGTGATGTAGTTCAGCGCGCGGACCATCACGCCGAAGTGACCCCAGAAGCTCTTCAGCTTGCCAATTGACTGCGGGCGGTCCCAGTCAAGGAACAACTCGCCAGACGGCCGGCGGGCCACCACCGGCTTCGGCATGAACGGCTCCAGGAAACCACGCGCCACCACCGGCCCGCAGCCAGGGCCGCCACCGCCGTGTGGCGTCGAGAACGTCTTGTGCGTGTTGATGTGCAACACGTCAAAACCCAGGTCGGCCGGCTTGACCGCCCCGAGGATTGCGTTCAGGTTGGCACCATCGCCGTACACGAGGCCGCCGGCGTCGTGGATCGCCGCCGTAACCTCAAGAATCTGCTGCTCGAACAGCCCCAGCGTGTTCGGATTCGTCAGCATCAAGCCGACCGTCGTCTCGTCGGCCTCTTCCTTGACGCGCTTCAGGTCAACGTTGCCGAAGGCATCCGTCGGGATCGACGCGGTTGTGAAGCCGCACATGGCGGCCGTCGCCGGGTTCGTGCCGTGCGCCGAATCAGGGATCAAGACCTTCGTCCGCTTCGCGTCGCCGCGCGAACGATGATAGGCCCGAATCAACAACACGCCCGCAAGCTCACCTTGTGCGCCAGCGGCCGGCTGCATCGTCACCGCCTCAAACCCGGTGATGGCGCACAACAGGTGCTGTAGCTCCAGCATCAGTTCAAGTGCGCCCTGCACCGTCTCTTCGGGCTGATATGGATGCAGGTTCAGGAAGCCGGGCAGGCGAGCGGCGTCCTCATTCGCCTTCGGGTTGTACTTCATGGTGCACGACCCGAGCGGGTAGAAGGCGTTGTCGATGGAGAAGTTCATTGTGGACAGGTGCGTAAAGTGCCGCACCACATCAAGCTCGCCCAACTCTGGCAGCTTCAACTCGTCGCGCAGCAGCGCCGCCGGCAAGTCGCTGGTCGCATCGGGGCTGGCACCGGCCGACGAGATCAGGTGGCCGACGCGCCCCGGCCGGCTCAGTTCGGACAGCAACGGCTCGGTCATCGCCCGCCCCCAATCGCCGCGAGGCCCGCAACCAATTTGCCGATCTCCGCGTCGGTGGTGCGCTCGGTTGCACACAGGACCATCGCCTTGTCGAGGCCGGCGTACTCGCGGCCAAGCGCGTAGCCACCAATGACGCCGTGCGCAGTCAGAGCGTGCCGCACCGTGTCGGCGTCGGCTGGGCAGAGTACCGTGACCTCATTGAAGAACGGGCCGTCGTTCAGGACGCGGTACCCGTCCAGCGCACCGACCTGCTCCGCGACCTTGCGCGCCTGCTGGTGGGAGAGCGCCGCCGCCTGCCGCAGGCCGGCCGGGCCGACCGCCGCAAGGTAGATGGTCGCGCCAAGCGCCAGCAGGGTCTGGCTGGTGCAGATGTTCGAGGTGGCCTTGTCGCGCCGAATGTGCTGCTCGCGCGCCTGGAGCGTCAGCACGAAGCCGCGCCGGCCGTCGTGGTCTGTCGTCTGCCCGACGATGCGACCCGGCAACTGCCGCAGGTGCTGCTGCTTGCAGGTCATGATGCCGACGCCAGGGCCGCCAAACTGGAGCGGCAAGCCGAGCCCCTGGCCCTCGCCCACCGCGATGTCCGCACCCCAGCCGCCGGGCGTCTTGAGCAGGCCCAACGAGACTGGGTCGCCCACCACGTACACCAGCAGCGCGCCAGCAGCGCGGCACCGCTCGGCAATGGCCGCCAGATCGCGGATGGTCCCGAAGAAGTCGGGTTGCTGGACGACCACACAGGCCGTCTCGCCGTCGATCAGGTCGAGAATCGGCTGTCGGGTGATGCCGCCGTCGTCCAGTCCAACCGCCGATGTGACCAGATCAATGCCGCGCCCATCCAGGTACGCACTGACTACTGCCCGGTACTCTGGGTGGACGGAGCCGTCCAACACCACGCGGTCGCGCTTCGAGATTCGCAAGGCCATCAGGACGGCCTCTGCGGTACCCGACGCGCCGTCGTACACCGACGAGTTGGCAACGTCCATCTCGAAGAGGTCGCAGACGAGGCTCTGGAACTCGAAAGAGTACTGTAGAGTCCCCTGGCTGACTTCGGGCTGATACGGCGTATACGAAGTGTAGAACTCGGAGCGGCCCATCAGATGGCTGACGACGCTCGGCGAATAGTGGTTGTAGTAGCCCGCGCCCACGAAGCAGGCGAGTTGCCCGACGTGCTGATTGCGCGCAGCCAGCGCACCCATCTTCGTCAGGGTCTCAAGCTCAGTGGCCGGCGGCGGCACATCGAGATGCGGAAATCGAACGGACGCGGGGATATCGAGAAAGAGATCGGCGACGCTCTCGACGCCGATCTCTTGCAGCATCGCCTGCCGTTCATGCTCAGTCAGGGGTACGAACGCCATTGCCTGGTTTATCCTCGTTGGGCTGTACGTCAGCGAGCCTGACGCTCAGGAGCGCCTACGACCCGGCGACCTGATCCGCGTATTGTTCTGCCGTCATCAGCGTCGTGATATCAGATGGGTCATCAGGAGTGACTTTAATCAGCCAGCCTTGCTCGTATGGGCCATCGTTGACGAGTTGCGGCTCGGTCATCAACTGGGTGTTGACGGACTCGACGGTGCCGCTGATCGGCGCAAACAGGTCAGATGCCGTCTTCACCGACTCGATCACGCCGAACGTTTTGGCGGCCTCAACGCGGTCGCCGGGCTTCGGCAACTCGACGTAGACGACATCGCCAAGTTGATCCTGCGCGAATGACGTAATGCCGACGACGGCAAGGTCGCCATCCAGCCTAACCCACTCATGTTCTGAGGTGTACCGGCGATCTGTGGGGTCCACGCAGCGTCCTCCGTATCCTATGATCGCGGCGCCGCCGGCGCCGCGATCTTCCGGGTCTTATGGCTGTAGAAAGGGAGCGTCACGATCCGGGCAGGGATGGCCTTACCCCGAATCTCGATGGCGATCTCGGTTCCGGGTTCTGCTAGGCTGGCTGGCACGTAGGCCATGCCGATGGGCGTACCCAGGCTCGGGGAAACGTTTCCGCTGGTC
>JBBQBU010000555.1:0-4014 GCA_038318015.1 Chloroflexota bacterium
GTGCCGCGCAAGGGAATGCGCCCGTCAAGGCAGCGCTCTTCGGTGCTGTACGCCCGGATGTACGACGCTTTGTCGGTGACGGGCATCCGCGCCAGCCGTTCGGCGGCCGGCAGCCACGGCGCGTCGGACCACCCCTGGTGCGCCAGGAAGGCACGGTAGGCGGGTACCCGGCGGCGCGCGTGATCGGCGGCACGCCAGCCGGCCCGCGGGCTGAGCGCGGCCAGCAGGTCGGGCGGCGCGGCCCCTGAGCGAACGAACAGTGGGTAGCTGTCGAGCGCGGCGCGGCGTGCGATATCGGCGGCGCGGAGGGTGGCCCCCACGAAAGGCGGCTGGAGCAAGGCCGACGCCGGCCAGGAGCCAGGGTGCATCGCAAACATCTCCCCGTCGTTCGTGCGTCGCACGCGCTAGTCAGCGGCCAGACGAACGCCGGCCGCACCGACGTAGATCGACGCGAACGGCCGCTGCCCTAAACGCCATGAGCGGCCCAGTCAGCAGGTGACTGGGCCGCTCATGTTGAACCCTATGGTGCCAAGGAGCAGAATCGAACTGCTGACACTGCGATTTTCAGTCGCATGCTCTACCTACTGAGCTACCTTGGCAAAGTGGGCGAGGCAGGGCTCGAACCCGCGACCCCCTCGGTGTAAGCGAGGTGCTCTAGCCAACTGAGCTACTCGCCCATGTGCGGCGAAACGAACCCGCAGCGCAGGTGCCTGAAGGCGCTTATGCTGCGGGTGCGCTTTGCTCCTGGTGCCCTCGACTGGACTCGAACCAGCACGTCCTTCCGAACACAGGCCCTCAACCTGCCGCGTATACCTATTCCGCCACGAGGGCAAACTCGCACTCTCAGTATACGTCGCGCGTTCTGGCGTGGCAAGCGCCGCGCAGAATCCATCGACGGCTGCCCGCAAGACGACAGCGCCGCGTCCATGCGTGACAGATAGGTGTTCGTATGCTACCGTCCTGACATGAGGGCGAACATCCCGGCCAGCGACGGCCCCATGCTGCACGCGTCCGCAGGCGCGCCTGCCGCTGTGGCCCCCGTGTTCGGCGGCGAGCGCGGCGTCTATGCCGCACGGCGGGCGGCTGCATTGGCGGGGGTTCCGCTTCGGACGCTTCACCATTGGGCGCAGACGGGCTTCTACCGGCCTTCAATGTCGCCCAGCCCGCACGACTACCTCTGGTCATGGGCAGATCTGCTGGCGCTGCGAGCCATCGACTGGCTGCGACAGCGAAAGGACGATCCGTCCGTTTCGCGCGTGCCTGCACAGCGCATCCGGGCGGCCCTCGCTGAGTTTGAGCGTACTGGCATTCCGCGCCACAAGCTACAGGATCTGGTCATGTCAGCAGATGGCGAGTTGTTCTTTCGGCAAGCTGATGATCTGGTGGTCCGCGCCGACGACAGCCGGCAAGTAGCGATGTCCGGCGTTCTCCCTCTCATCTCGCCGTATCAGCGGCATGGGCCGGACCTGCTCGAACCGCGTCCACTGCTGCGGATCGTTCCTGGGAAGCTGCACGGCGAGCCGCACATCATTCACACGCGGATCGCCACGGCCGTCCTCTACGCACTCTTCACTGAGGGGTACACTGCTGAACAGATTCAGCGGATGTATCCGGACGTGACGGCTGATGCACTGGATCAGTCCATCGACCTGGAGCAATCGCTGAGTCACGCGGCGTAGTTGCGCGTGCAGCCCTCGCCCCTGCATTTTGTCCTCGACCACAACTTCCCTTATCAGGTCGTTCACGGCCTTGATTGGCCGCCGTCACTTCGATTGAGCGGCCTCAAGGACATCGCCCCGCATCTTGCAGATGAACCCGATGACTGGCGCATCTTGATTGGGCTTGCGACGCGCGGTGATGTCGATGGTTTCATCACGAACGACGACGACATGCTCGAACTGCCGGAAGAGATGGTGGCATTGTCCAGGACACGCCTGACGCTCGTCGTGACGGCCGGCGTGGGCCACAATCCGCTACGGGCATCCGGCCTGCTGATGGCCTATCTTCCCGAGATCGCCCGACGGCTCGGCAACGAGTCGCCGCGCCGCGCAACGATCTACCGTCTGCGTGGTGCCCGCATGGGCGACTTCCTGACCAGTCCAGCCGGTGAACGAGTTGGCCGGCCGACGGAATCTCCCGCCTCAGCAGTTTATCTCTGATATGCTCCGCAGGCTTGAGACAGCCGGAACGTAGCCGCCAGCCGGGCAGGCGAGCGACATGGCCCCGATCGGCCACGCCGCCCGCGCATCTGCTCCTGCCCTACGAGACGGTCGCCTCGGCCGTCTTTGGCGCTTCGAAGATGGGGCGGGCCGGCTCGCGGTAAATCGCTTCCAGCAGGTGCGACAGCCGCGCGATCTTCGATTCGACGGCAACTTTGCCCTTCTCTGGATCTGAAGGGTGCGGGTTGCCAATCGCGCCGCTCTTCGACAGGTCGGCCGACACCCAGGCCTCGATAGCGTCCTGCCCCTTAAAGGAGTACCCCACGTCAGGGCGCAGATTGTACAGGTAGCCCTCGGCGCGGTCCATCGCCACCAGTTCCGGCGCGAGGTAGCGCACCGCCGAGGTTTCGCTGTCGCCGCCGTGCATCGACACAGCCGCCTCCTCAGCGGTGGTCAGCCCCGGCACGTTGCCGATGCCCCCCAGGTGGATCTTGAAGACGCGCAACCCGGTCGCCATCTTCAGGTCGCGGAAGTAATCGTCGATGATGCCATTGTTGCCGCCGTGGCTCCCCAGCAGCACCAGTTTCCCGAAGCCGCTCCGAGCCACGGACTTCGCAATGTCCATCATCACCGCGCGCAGCGTGTCGCCGCTGTAGGTGATGGTGCCGGGCCACTCTTCGTGCTCGATGCTCTTGCCGTACACCGTCGGCGGCAGCCCCAACACCATGACCTCTTCCGGCAGGCGGGCCAGTGCCGCGCCCAGGATCTCTGGGCCGATCAGCGAGTCGGTGATGACCGGTAGGTGCGGCCCGTGCTGCTCGACCGCGCCCACGCTCAGGACGGCCGTCGCGTTCGGGTCGCTCTTGGCGATCTGGTCGATCTCCTGCCAGGTGTAATAGCCCCAGAAGCGGCGCGGCGGGATGGTGCCGTGGACCTTGACCGAGAGGGTATCCGGAATCTGCTTTAGCATCGTGAAGACGATCCTCCAGGACGTGCTGCCGGGCCGCGACCATCCAGCATGCCGCCGGCCCAGGGGTGACGTGTGTGCCGGAAGGATACTCGCTCTGGTGGGCCGAACCGGGTACGGACGTACTGCCCCCGGCCGGTCCTTCTGGCTGCCCCAATCGGGGCGTCCGTCCCTCCTGTGCTGGCCGGACCGGCCGTTAGCATCTGCGAAGCGTTGTTTGGCCTCCCTGACGAGGGGCCGACCACACGCTGAACGCTGACGAAAGGTGTCGAGCAAGGGCATGGCAGGCGAAGAACGCACAGAAGCCGCATCACCTCGTAAGCTCCAGCACCTTCGCGACGAGGGGAAGGTCACCAAGAGCCCCGAAGTCTTGTCGGCAGCCAGCATCCTGGCCGGCATCCTGACCGTCTACAGCTTCGGCGGCACCACCTGGGGCCACCTCCGGGTGATGGTGGCGGATCAGTTGACGGGGTTGAGCCGACCGGACCTGACGGACACGTCACTGATGGAGCTGGCGATCACGACCTTCAGCATCTTCTTCAGCGTCATGGCCCCCCTGCTGATCGCGATGCCGATTATCGGCGTCATCGCCAACGTCGGGCAGTCGGGACTGCTGCTCTCAGCGAAGTCGATCACGCCAGACCTCAGCCGGATCAACCCGCTGGACGGTCTCAAGCGGATGTTCTCGCTCCGGATTGTGGTCGAGCTGCTGAAGAACACCATCAAGATCACCGTTGTCGGCTACCTACTCTACCGCGCGTACGTTGACAGCTTCCCGATCTTCCTGTCGCTGACCGGGTCTGACCTGGCCGGCTCGCTGGGCCTATTCGTCGACACCGCCTACTCGATGTCCATGACCGTCGGCGGCTACTTCGTCGTCCTGGCGGC
>JBBQBU010000556.1:0-3996 GCA_038318015.1 Chloroflexota bacterium
CCATCTGTGTTGCGCTGGAGTTTTCTCGACGTCATGTTTTCGGCCGACATCCAAAAACTCCGTCGCAAATTCGTGCTCCAGATAGATATCGACCATACCCAGCCCCCACGAACCGCCCCAGATGGACAAAGCCGAGCTCAGGTGCCGATAGTAATCCGGACGACCGACCCCGGGCGAACCGAGTCGCCAGCGCCGGGGTTCTGGTCGATGACCTCGCCCTTGCGGTCGGATGATTCCTTGCGGACATCCACCTTGAACTCTTGCCCTTCAAGGGTCCGGCGGGCCTCGCGCTCGTCCATCCCCTCGACGTTGGGCACCAGCACCAGCCCCGGCTTCGGCGCGGGCTTCGGACCGGGGGCAGGCCCCTGACCGCCCCCGTTGTTCAGCCCCCGGCCGACCACGATAGTGACGGTGCTGCCGCTGAGCACCCGCGTGCCCGGCGACGGATTCTGCTCCAGCACCACGCCCTCGCGAGCGTTCAGCGAGCGGCGCTCCTCCACCTTCACTGTTAGACCAGCGTCGCGAATCGCCTTCGTGGCATCGCCCTCCGACTTGTCCACCACGCCCGGCGCCGCAACCGTGCCAGGCGGCGCGGTCGGCTTGGCCGGCGGCTGCGTCGGTGGCACTGGCGTCGGCGGGACGGCCGTCACGGTGGCCGGCGGCTGCGTTGGCGGGGCCGGAGTTGGCGGCACCGGCGTGGCCGGCGCAGTCGTCGGTTGGGCAGCCGGCTTCGTCGCCACTGGTGCGACAGTAGCGGCCGGCGGCAGCGTGGCCGTTACGACCGGCCCGAGCGTAGGCGTCGCGCGGCGGACGTCGCGCTGTCCAGCCAGCATCCAGCCACCGGCGGCGGCCAGCGCCATCACCAGCAGCCCGACCCAGAACAGCGGCCAGAACGCCGAGCCGCCCGACTTGCCCCGCGGCGCCCGGCCGGCCCGGTCGGGCCGGACTGGCGAGGACGCGACCAGCCGCTCATGCGGCAACAGGATATCGGTGTGCAGGTGCGGATCGTGCGGCGGCGGCGGCCCGTATGCCGCGTCGCCGACGCCACCGGGGACCGGCCGCCGCTCCGTGCCGGGTGCACCAGCCGCATTGCGCCGGCCGGTTCCTGTCGTGCGAGCGGTCCGGTTCGTGCCGCCGGGGCCAGGCACGACGGCCGGCGCACCAGCCGCGACGGATCGTTGCCCGCGCAAGGCCGCCGCAACCAATGCCGCCGAAGCCGGACGATTGGTCGGCTCCTTCTCCAGACAGGCCAGGATGACGTTCGACAGGGCCGGCGGCACGTCGGGGTTGATCGACTGAGGAGACGGCGGGCGCGCTTCAAGCTGAAGGCGCGCCACAGCGATTGGCGACTCGGCGGTGAACGGCAGGCGGCCGGTCGCCATCTCGAAGAGCACGACGCCGAGCGAGTAGACGTCTGACGCGGGCGTGGTCAGGCGGCCCTCGGCCTGTTCGGGCGGCATGTAGTGGACCGAGCCGATGACCATGCCGGCCTCGGTGATCGACCGCTCTCCGAGCGCCACCGCGATGCCGAAGTCCGCAACCTTGGCCTTGCCGTCCGGTGTCACCAAAACGTTCTGCGACTTGATGTCGCGGTGGATCAGTCCAGACCGGTGCGCGAACTCCAGCGCCGCCGCGATCTGGCACCCGATCTCCACCACGCGCGCCGGTGCCAACGGGCCTTCCTCGCGGATCAGGTCGCGGAGGTCCACGCCCTCGACGTACTCCATCACGATGTAGTTCGACGCAGCATCCTGGCCCACGTCGTATACAGCGATGATGTTCGGGTGGTTCAGGCGGGCGGCTGCGCGGGCCTCGCGACCAAAGCGCTCCAGGAACTCGGCTTCGCTGCCAAGTTGCTCGCGCAGCACCTTGACGGCCACCGTCCGGCCCAGGGTCAAATCTTCGGCGCGGTACACCACCGCCATGCCGCCCTGCCCGAGAACGCTCCCCAGGCGGTACCTGCCGCCCAGGACGCGCGCGCCTACCGTCACCGGCCGGCCATCCGGCAGGCAGTCATCCGGGTGCCCCCTTCGCCTCCAAGGGGTAGTACTTTTCACGCAACGCTCGCAGGCCACGGCAGCCAATCAGCGCAACGAACGACATCAGCAAGAGCGGGTAGACCGGCAGCGCGAACGAACTGAGTACAAGCGCCAGGAACGCGCCAAGCAGCATCACCAGGCTCATCAACGGATTGGCGAGCGCCAGGACAGCCGCCCGCTTGTAGAGGGTGCCAAGCGGCAGCATCTCCGGCTCGGGCGCTTTCGGCTGCTCTTTCCTCGGTCGCTGGCGGCCGGTCTCGTCGAGCGGCCAACCATCCTCGATTGGCAGCGGCGGTGGGGGCGGAATCGCGGCGGCCACGAGCATCGGCAGCAGATATAGCTGCATCGACAGCCAGAACAGAATGCCGTACAGCCAGAGGATGGCAACAGCTTGCAAGATGCCAGTATCCACCTGCATGTAGAACGCGGTGTTGAAGATGAGCCCGCCCAGCACCGCCGCCCCGATCAGGTACAGCAGCGACGCCTTCTTCCACAACAGCTTGATGGCCCGCCAGAACAGCGAGAAGTCGGGCGTCTCCTCGTTCACCACGAAGTTGGTGATCGCGTACACACCGACTGAGATCGGGTTGGGAATCATGACGACGATGAACGCCGCCATGATCCACGGCAAGTAGTTCATCTCGGACTCGGCTTCGACGGGCGGGAAGAAGAGACTGCACACAAACGCGGTCAGGACAAGCAACGGCAAACTGACGACGAACCACACGACGTTCGCGCGGATCATCAACAGCGACTCGTCCCAGAAGTGAACCAGGGCGCGCCAGAGAACCCGAAATCCTGTCACCATGCGGCGATTGTACCAGGAGATGAATCGCGTTCAAGCGTATACTGCCGCTCATGTCGGAAATCACGGCGTCACATCTGACAGCGTCCGGTACACGGTGTCCAGCACTGGTCATCATGGTGGGCACGCCCGGCTCCGGCAAGTCGTATCTTGGCCGCACGCTGAGCGTCGCGCTCGGCGCAGCGTTGCTCCAGACAGACGCCGTACGCAAGGAAATGTTCCCGCAACCGTTCTACACCCCCTCCGAGGCCAGCGCCGTGTACGCCGTCTGCCACCGGCGCATCACGGAACTGTTAGCGCAGGAGCAGCGGGTCGTCTTCGACGGGACGAACCTCCGCGAGCGTCGACGGCAGACGCTCTACACCCTGGCAGCGCAGGCGAAGGCGACGGTCGTCGTCGTGGTGGCGTACGCGCCGGAGGAGACGATTCGGGAACGGCTGCGGCTGCGGGGTGAGGGTATCGATCCGCAGGACCAGTCTGACGCGGACTGGACGGTGTACCGGCGGATGTGCCGCGAGATGGAGCCAGTCCCTCGGCCGCACATCAAGGTGAACACGACCGTTGACCCCGCCCCCGTCATCCGGCTGCTGCGCCGCGAGCTGGTCTGCTGACTGGCGACGATGCTCTTCGAGACAGGCTGCCCCTCGCCTGTGTGGGGCAGCCTATCTCGAAGAGTGAGCCGGCCGTGCTGGTTCGGCCACGTAGTCGTACCGGATGAAGCCCCGGTTGACTGCTACCTTGTCGTAGAGGGTGCGGGCCTGCGCGTTCGTCTCGTGCGTCAGCCAGTAGAGCGCCGATGCCCCGCGCTCCTGCGCTTTCGCCGCCACCCGCTCAATCAAGGCGCGCGCGACGCCCCGGCCGCGCACCGTCCCGTCTACGAAGAGGTCCTGCAAGTAGCAGACATCGCTGGCCCAGATGTGGGGCTGAAACAGGTAGTGCGTGATCCCGACCAGCGAGCCGTCAAGGTGTGCACCTAGCCCGTGGATGGTCTCGCCGCGCAAAAGGTGCTGCCAGGTCGCATCGTACGCCTCAACCGGCAGTTCCGTGCGGTAGAACGTCTTGTAGCCGCGCGCCAGCGTCTCCCAGGCTGCGCGGTCCTCGGGACCGAGCGGGGTGATCTCCAGCATGGTCGTCCTTTCGCCAGCGCGTCCG
>JBBQBU010000557.1:0-3994 GCA_038318015.1 Chloroflexota bacterium
ATGTGCTTGAACATCATGCGGAGCGGGCCGGCCCCGATCGTCCGCGCCGCCAGGCAGTAGTCGAGCTCGCGGATGGTCAGCGCCTGGCTGCGGACGAGTCGCGCGAAGAGCGGCGTGTAAACCACACCAATCGCGATCATCGTATTGCCGATGCCCGCCCCAAGTGCCGAGGTGATGGCGAGCGCCAGCACCAGCGACGGGAAAGCTGAGATCGCGTCCATGACCCGCATGAGGATGTCATCCGTGAGGCCGCCCCGGTAGCCGGCCGCCAGCCCGACCAGCACGCCGCAGAACAAAGCCACACCAATGGAGATCAGGCCAACTTCGAGGGACACCCACGAGCCGTAGATGACCCGCGACAGTACATCACGTCCCAGGTCGTCTGTGCCGAACGGGTGGACGCTGGACGGCGCCTGCAACGTCGCAAGTAAGTCCTGGCGCATCGGGTCGTACGGAGAAATGACTGGGGCGGCAATCGCCATGAAGATCACAAGCGCCACGACGACGAGGCCGGCCGATGCGCCGCGAACCTTGAGCAGCCGCCGCAGGAATGCCCGCGCCCCGCGCGACCCGGTGGCACGCTCGCGGGCGGCGGGCAGCGGCGCTATCGCAACGGATGCGGCTGGAGCTGAACTTGCCTGTGCCATCTCAGTTGTACCTCACGCGCGGATCAAGCACGCCGTACAGTAAGTCCGTGATCAGGTTTGAGAACAGGATCGCGATGCCCATGATGAGGACGACCGCCTGCACCACCGGGAAGTCGCGGAAGAAGATCGACGACACGGCCAGCTTGCCCATGCCGGGCACCGAAAAGATCGTCTCGATCACGACCGTGCCGCCCATCAGCCGCCCGACCTGTACGCCAATGACGGTGATGACGGGGATCATCGCATTCTTGAGCGCGTGACCCAGGACGACCTTCCGGTTTGCCAACCCCTTCGACCGTGCCGTGGTCACGTAGTCCTGCGTCAGCACTTCGAGCATCGCGCTGCGGATCTGCCGCATCAGCACCGCCGCCAGCCCGACGCCCAGCGCGAACGACGGCAGCAAGATCAGCTTCAGCCACTCACCGAAGTTCTGAGTCGGCGGGACGTAGCCGCCGGCGGGCAGCACGCGGAGTACAAGCGAGAAGAACAGAATCAGCAGGATGCCGAGCAGAAAGTTCGGGATTGCGACGCCAGAGAGCGCAAACGTAGTGGCAACGCTGTCGATCCAGGTGCCGGGCTTGACAGCTGAGATGATCCCGACGGGGATGGCGATGACGAGGGCGATGACCATGGCCGACAGGGCCAGTTGCACCGTCGCGCCAACGCTCTGCGCCAGGAGTGCCGTCACTGGCTGCTGATTACGGGCCGACGTGCCGAGGTCGCCCGTCAGCACTTTGCCGAGCCAACTCACATACTGGAGCGGAATCGGCTTGTCTAGCCCAAGTTCAGTGCGGATGGCCTGATAGGTGACAGTGTCGCGCGCCCGCTCTGGCCCCAGGATGGCGAGTGCCGGGTCGCCCGGAAGGAGCAGGATGATGCTGAAGGCAATCATCGACACCATTAAGATGACGGGTACCATCAGCAGTAAGCGCCGCAGAATGTAGACCCACATGGTCAGCTCGTTCCTCCGAGAAGATCGCATCGCTGCGTCTGACCGACGTGACGCGCCGGTGGTGTGCGTCGCGCGCCTGAAGCGCGGGAGGCCCTCATTGCCTGCCAAAAGCGGCCTGCCGTTGCCGTAACCGATAGGGTACACCCAACAGCGGGCGCGCGGCGATGGTAGGCAGCAGCGCGGACGTCGTCGAACCACCCGCGGTGCGACTGCCCGTGGCCCTCATCGGGTCATGCTGATGCCGGCCAGGCGTGTATCCTGATTCTGTGCTTCTTGACACGGCCAGGCAGGGTCGCTACCGTTCCGGCTGCGATCACGCTCTGTTCTGCTGATCGATGTGGAAGTGTGGCCGACCGCGACGACGTGAGTCGGCTACTGGCCGGGGCAAAGACCCCTCGCCAGACACCGTGGAGGTGTGAAGATGCTCAGGTCATTGCCGACGGTCACACGCCGCTCGCTGATGAAATGGGGGCTTGGTGCTGCGGGCACCGGACTTCTAACAGCGTGTGGTCAGCAGGCTCCGGCTGCCCCCGCCGCCAAGGACGCAGCCCCGAAGCCAGCCGCCGCCGCGCCGACGCCTGCCGTGCAGGTGGCCGTGCCAACGCCGGCACAGGCAGCCCCGGCCGCGCCGGCTGCGGCAAAGCCGGCCGAGGCGAAGCCAACGGAAGCACCCGCCGCCGCGAAACCGGCCGAGGCCGCCAAACCAACGGCCCAGGTCAAGCGTGGTGGCACGCTGAAGGCCCATCGCCAGAACGACTGGCCGACGCTGGACCCGCACACGGCCCAGTCCAGTAGCCTCGATATGGTCCTGGTCTATGACTACCTGTCGCGGGTGGAGCGGAACCCCCAGACGATGGCCTGGGAAGTCAAGCCGTCGCTGGCTGCGTCCTGGGACCTGCCGGACCCGCAGACCGTCGTCTTCAAGCTTCGCCCGAACGTGAAGTTTCACGACGGAACTGACTGTAACGCCGAGGCGATCAAGTGGAACCTCAATCGCCTGAAGACGCACCCGAAGTCAGCGGCCAAGATTTCGCTGGCGACGGTGGACAGCGTTGAGGCCGTGGACCCGTTGACAGTTCGCGTGAAGCTCAGTGCCCCGAGTCCGTCCCTGTTTGTGAACCTCTCCAGCGACGCCGACAACGTGGCCGGCATCATGTCGCCGACCTGGGCCGAGAAGGTGGGCGATCAGGGCATTGCGACCGCGTCGGTAGGAACGGGGCCGTTCCGACTGACCGAGTACCAGCCCAGCAACCAGATGACTTACAAGAAGTTTGACGGCTACTGGAAGGAAGGCGCGGACGGGAAGCCGCTGCCGTATCCCGACGAGGTCATCGTCAAGTACCAGGCAGACTGGAACGCGGCCCTGGTGCAGCTCCGGAGCGGCGACCTGGACCTGATGTCCGGTGTGGCGGGCCGCGACGTGCCGACCATCGAGGCCGACCAAAAGCTGCGCGTCGAGCGGATGCCCTGGGCCGCCACGATGTATCAGATTCAGTTCAACGCCCGGCCTGGATCACGCTTCGCCGGCGACAAGATGAAGCCAGTCCGGCAGGCCGTCAACTACGCCATCGACCGCGAAGCCATCGCGAAGGCGCTGGGTGCCGGCATCGGTTCGGCCAACTACTATCACCTCGTGCCTGGGCAGATCGGCTACAGCGACAAGATCCCGAAGTACGAGTTCAACCTGGACAAGTCCAAGCAGCTCCTGACCGAGGCCGGATTCAAGGACGGCTTCGAGGTCACGCTTGACTTCATCTCGCGGCCAGAAGACACCCAGAACGCTCAGGCGTACCAGCAGATGTTGGAGAAGGTCGGGATCAAGCTGACGCTCCGACCGTCCGAGCGCGTGGCCTGGGTCCAGAAGTCGCTAGCTGGTGACTTTGAGATGGGTACGTTCCTCAGCGGTGTCCGCCCCGATCCCGATCTCGTTCTTGGCTACCGTTTTGCCAAGGGTGGCCCCGGCAACTACGCTGGCTGGGAGAATGACACGCTGGACAAGCTGTTTTCTGACGGCCGGACGACGTACGACCAGGCGAAGCGGCAGGAGGCATACGAGAAGGCCCAGCTGCTCATTAGCGACGAGGCGTACGTCGGCTTCATCTGGCGGCGCGAAGGCGTTATCGCGATGTCGAAGACCGTGCAAGGCTTCGTGCCGCCGTGGTCGGGCTACTTTCAAAGCTCACCTGAGATCTGGCTTGACCGTTAGGTTTGTGAGTGGGTGGCTGCCACGCGGCAGCCGCTCTCTCGTCGCTTCCTGAGTGTTACGACCCTCATGTCCGACCCCGCGCACACGGGGGCAGACCGCTCCACGGTGCGGAATCGAGTAGTCGCGGCGGGCGGCGTGGCGCAAAGATGGCACGCGAGCCGCGTCAGCGCAGTTGCACCACCGCGCCGT
>JBBQBU010000558.1:0-3985 GCA_038318015.1 Chloroflexota bacterium
GTCGAACGTGTTGCTCTTGAAGCCCTGCACCTGGTTGGTGTCCAGGTTGTACTGGCAGCGCGGCAGCCCCACGAGATCCTTGCCGTAGACATGAATCTCGAACGTCGTACGGTCGCTGAAATTGTCCATCGCGTGGATCTCGTCCACCTCGGGTACCAGCAGGCTCACGTCGCCGGGCTTGACCAGGGTCGTGCGGTCCTTCTCCAGCCGCGCGAAGCCGGCCCGGTCGCGGTCGTCCACGCGACGGTACCGCGTCTCCTGGATGGCGTTGCCGGCCACGCCGATCATGCCCCAGGTCTGGTGATCGTGTGGGCCGACGTGGTCCCCCGGCCCCCACACCACCGAGCTGATGAACAAGCCCGGCCCGCGATGGATCGCCCAGCTCCCGTGGTTCGGGCGGCGACCCGTGCCGCTCGGTACCCGAAACTGTTCGGGGATCGCCTCGGGTGTGGTGACGAGCCGCTCCAGATAGACCGAGCCGCGATCAAACAGCTTCTGCTGGTCGGGCTGGGTGTCCACCAGATCTTGCATATCGGCGATGAACTGGTCGAGCGTGTACGTACTAATAGCCATACGATTCCCTCCAGGTCGTCGCCGCGCAACGGGCGGGCGGCATACATCATCCCAGTATATCGCCGGGGTGGCGTCACCAGGAGCATTCGCGGGCGGGCAGCCGTAGCATGAGCACCCGATTTTTCGCCACAGCGCTTGCTCAACGGACGCACGGACCGTATTATTGTGGTCTAGGCGCTGTCAGCCGATGTGGTTGTCGGTGTCTGGAACGCTGGAGGAGTCGCATAGCCGGGTCTAGTGCGGCCGCCTGCTAAGCGGTTGCCCGGGCCTTAAACCTGGGCCGCGAGTTCGAATCTCGCCTCCTCCGCCAGCGCGCCCCCTCCTCACCAGGAGGGGGCGTTCTCGTTTCTCGGCCCGCTGCCGCATCGCGCTGATTCAGCCAAAACGCGCCGGGGCGGGCCGTCTGGTCGGCTATACTCCCTGACTGTCCGCAACGACAGGTTGTAGGACATGGCCGGCTCGTCTGCGAGCCGTGACCTTTCTGCTCTCCCGCCACCAGATCACGCACTTGATCTGGAGCGTTGGCGGAGGGCAAGCCCACAGAAAGGAGAGTGCACATGCGTGACTATGAGCTGATGGTTGTACTCAGCCCGGAGCTTGATGAAGCTGCGGTTGAGGCCGCCACCGAGCGAGTTGGTACCCAGGTCACTGGGCGCGGCGGCGAAGTCGTCGATGTCCAGAAGTGGGGCCGCCGCCGGCTGGCCTACCCGATCCAGAAGCACCGTGACGGGTTCTACAGCGTTCACAAGCTGAAGCTGGCCCCAGATAACACCGATTCGCTTGAGCGGTCGCTCGTGTTGAGTGAAGCCGTACTACGTCACCTGCTCGTCCGACTGGGCGACGACTAGAGCGCGGAGGCGGCGGAGCGATGCTCAAGGCGACGCTGATCGGGAATCTCGGGAACGACCCGGAAATGCGGTACTCGGCAGGGGGGCAACCCTTCCTGCGGTTCAATGTGGCCTCGAACTTCCGGGTGCGTTCACCTGAAGGTGAGTGGCAGGACAAGACCGAGTGGGTCCGCGTAACGGTGTTCGGGCCGCGCGCCGAGTCCCTCGCGCAGTACCTCAAGAAGGGAACCCGTGTGTTCGTAGACGGGCGGCTTGAAGCACGTCCCTGGACTGACCAGCAAGGTCAGGTTCGGGCCGGGCTGGAAGTCGTGGCCGGCGACGTCGAATACATGAGTTCGCGGACGGACGACGAACAGCGTGGAGGCGGCGGCGGCATGGGTGGCGGTGAACGCGAGGTCACGCGGCCAGCCAACCCCCAGCAGTCCCGACCTGCTCCCGCAACGCGCCCGGCCCCGCAGCCGTCGCGGCCCTCCGAGCCGATGGACGACGGCGACCTCGAAGATCTTCCGTTCTAGGAACCTGCAACAGCATGTACCGTGCGGCGACGCCCCAACGTGGGCGATAGCCGCACCAGTGGAGAGACAACAGTGCCAGCAAGAAAGCCAGCGGGCGCCGCTGCCGGTGCCCGCGGTGGCCGCCGGGGCGAATACGCGCGCAAGTATCCGCCGCGTCGGAAGGTTTGTACCTTCTGCGTGGACAAGGTCAAGTACATCGATTACAAGGACATCGCCCGGTTGCGCCGCCACCTCTCGGAGCGCGGCAAGATCGAGCCACGTCGCAAGACGGGCACCTGCGCCCTGCATCAGCGGGCGCTCGCGGTGGCGCTCAAGCGTGCACGTCACGTTGCGTTGCTGCCGTACACCGCCGAGCACATTCGGTTGAGCGGCATGGTCCTGCGCTCGCCGGACGACCGGCGCGGCGGCGACCGTGGCCCCCGCTTCCCCAGGCCCGAGCAGGCGGCCCCGCCCGCTCCTGCCGCTGATGCGACAGCACCGGCAACCGACGGCACAGCAGCACCGGCTGCTGATGGCGTTGCCCCCGCATCCAATGGTGCGGTCGCAGTTGCCGAAGCTCCGGTTGCAGTTGCCGAAGCTCCGGTTGCAGTTGCTGAGGCACCGGCTCCGGCTGCTGGGGCACCGGCTGCCGAGGCTCCCGCCGCCGAGGCTCCCGCCGCCGAGGCCGCACCGGCCGCTACCCCCGTCTCCGAGTAGTCTCACACGCCAGTATGAGAGGCGCGGCCCGAACGTTCGGACCGCGCCTCTCGTGTTCAACCCGCGCACTCACAACCCGCTCGACTTCAGCCGCTCGCCAGCCACGCGGAGATAGCAGCCGTATGCCCCCAGTCCGATCACGCCCACCGACGCGCAGCAAGAGTGCTGCCGTCCGTCTGGCCGCCCTGTATCCATCGCGGCGTCAACTGCACAAGTGGAACCGTGAACAGCGCGTCCAACACTTCCTGATCGGCAGCCTCGTGGCGATCCTGGCGGTCGTCCTGGTGATCCTCGGCTTCGGCTACCTGCGCGAGAATGTGCTCCGGGCATCCGAGACGGCAGCCGTCGTGAACGGCGAGTCGATCACGCTGACTCAGGTGCTCGAGCGGGTGAAGCCGCGCGCCGCCGCCCTGGACGCTCAGGCGCGCTTCTATCAGGCGCAGGGCATGGCGCAGGCGGCCACCCAGATCACCCTGCAACGGTCAAGCCTGCCAGATCAAGTGCTCGACACGATGATCGAAGAGAAGCTCGTGGCGGCCGACCTGACCCGACGCAACCTCACGATCACCGACGCCGAGATTGAAGAGAGCCTGCGGAAAGACATCGCGGAGCAGGAGGCGCTGGCGAACCCGCCGTCGCCCACCCCGACTGCCGAGCCGTCGCCGGCCGCTGCCTCGTCTAGCCCGACGCTGGTCCCGACAGCCGGCCCGACGGCCACAGCGACCGCCGTGCCGACCCTCGAACCGAACGCATTCCAGGCAGCGTACGATTCGTTCTTGCAGCGCGCCAACCTGACGGACGCCGCCTTCCGCGAACTGAAGCGCGCCGAAGTTTCGCGCGAGCGGCTCCAGGCGAACATCGCGGGGATGATCCAGCCGACCGAGGAGATGGTGCACGCCCGGCACATCCTGGTGGACAACGACGAGAGCCTGGCGCAGGTGCGGGCGAAACTCGCCGAGGGCGTCCCGTTCGATCAGGTGGCGAAGGACCGTTCGACGGATCGGGGCACGCGCGACAAGGGTGGCGACCTTGGGTGGTTCCCGCGCGGCCAGATGAACGCGCCGTTTGAGGCTGCCGCCTTCAGCCAGCCCGTCAGCGTGGTTGGCGAGCCGGTCCAGTCGCCCAACGGCATCCACATCATTCAGGTGCTGGAGCGCGATCCGGCCCACGCGCTCACCCCCGAACAGATCGAGGGCAAGTCATCGCAGGGATATCAGGCGTGGTACGCCGGCGTCCGCAACGGCGAGAACGTCAAGAACGAGATGACGCCTGAAGGTCGGGGCTGGATCATGCGACAGCTGGGGCCGCGCCCGCGCTAACGTTGCGTGATGTGGGCGCATGAGCCGTGCCAGT
>JBBQBU010000559.1:0-3979 GCA_038318015.1 Chloroflexota bacterium
GCCTTCGCCATCAGGCTCTGGAAGCCGGGCCAATCCTCGCCGGCCGGCTTGTCGAACCAGAGGTGCTTGCCGGCGTCGATAGCCGCGTGCGCCATGCCCAGGCTCTCGCTGTTGCGCCCCTCGATAGCTACCAGCGTCACGCGCTCGTCGCCGAGCAGTTCGTCGGCCGAGGCGTACCAGTGCGCGCCGGCATAGGCGTCCTGGCCTTGCTCGGAGGCGCGAGAGGCGGCGTCCGGCTCCCAGATGCCAACAGCCTCAACCTCGCTGTCGGTCGCGAGCGCACGCCACTTGCCGCGCGCGTGCCCGTGCTTCGTCCCGATCTGTCCCATGCGGACCATCATTGCATTCTCCGCTTGCTGCTGCGCCTCGGCCCTGATCCGATGATCGGGGCCGAGGGTGAGAGGCGCCCTCTACGCGTTCCAGGCCATGCCTTCGCCGCGCACGATCCGCGCGCGCGTCTCGTACGCTCCGGGCCACTCGACGGGTAGTTCGCCGGAGTCCACCATCAGCTTCAGCGGGTTCGCCAGCGTCCGCAGCGGCAGGTCGATGCGCTTCCGCTTCCGTGCCGACTCGTAGATCGCCATCAGCACTTCCATCGTCGCGCGGCCTTTCGCGCCCGTGCTGATTGGGTCGTCGGTCTTGCCGTCAACCCAGTCAACGGCCTCCTGGGCCATGTGCACGAACGGGTCGTGCCACGGAGCCTCGATCTTCTCCCAGCGGTCGCCACCGACACGGAGCACCTGGGCGTAGCCGTTTTCGTCGTTGTACTTGGCCGACGAGCCTTCGGGCGCGCGCATGTTGCCGTCGCTGCGGATCTCCTCCAGCGGCGGCCGGCTGACGCCAAGCTCCATGATGCCGTCCGTGCCGATGATCCTCGCCCCATGACCGCGACCGCCCGTTGGCAGCGCCGCCGACATCACGATCTGCACGCCGCCCTCCACCTGGGCAATGCCCATCGCAGCGTCCTCGCACGGAAACGACCGCTCGAACCGGTCCGTCGTGCGCTCCACCGCGCCCATCACCCACTCGACTGGCCGGTCTCCGAGCAGGAACAGCGCCATGTTCACGTCGTGCGACAGCACGTTCAACAGGGTGCCGCTGTTGATGGTCACCTGGACGACGTTCCCGATGATGCCCTGGTCGATCTGCCGCTTCGCTTCGAGCCAGCCGGCCAGGTGCCGCCGCTGGTGCCCGACGATCAGCTTGACACCCTCGCGGGCACATGCCGTCATCATCTGGTCGGCCTCGCCCAGGCTCAGGGCCATCGGCTTCTGACTCAGGATCGCTTTTGGCTGGCGCGCCGCCGCTGCAATGACCATCTCGGCGTGGAGGCCGTGCCAGCTACACACATCCACGAAGTCCGGGCGGACCTCGTCCAGCATCTGGCGGTAGTCCGCGAATCGGCCAGACTCCGGCACGTTGAAGAACGCGCCAAACTCGTCGCGCGCCTGCTTGTTACTGTCGGCAATTGCCACAAGGTCTACGTCAGGGACGCCCTGCCAGCCGCGCGCGTGGCACCGCGCGATGGTGCCGCAGGCGATGATTGCGCTTCGATACCGTGCCATATTATGAAGCCCCCTCGTACGGAGACAGGGTAGGCAGCGCACCATCACGCGGTCAACCGGCCGGCCCGCACTCACCGCGATTCTGCTACCGTGTCCCGGTGTGGCCGCCAGCCCACGCGACCACCAGCCCGCGCGACCACCAGCCTGTTCGAGGGGACCATGACACGATGAGCGCCGACGAGCGCGTCCTGCTGACCATCCACGAGGGCGGCGTTGCCGTCGCCACCCTGAACCGCCCCGACGTCCTGAACGCCGTTGACGAAGAGTTGCGCGGCGCGCTGGCGCGGGTGGTGGATCGGGCGCACCAGGACGACAGCATCCGGGCGCTGGTCATCACCGGCGCGGGCCGGGGCTTCTGCGCGGGCGGCGACATCAAAGCGATGCAGTCGCGGCTGACGGCAGCCCCCGGCGAGATCGCGGATGTCGGCTGGCGGCGACAGCGGCGCTTGCACCATCTCGTGACGCGGCTGCACACGCTGGAGAAGGTGACGATTGCCGCCGTCAACGGGCCGGCGGCCGGCCTCGGGATGGACCTGGCGCTCGGCTGCGACTTCATCGTCGCGTCGGAGCAGGCCAGCTTCGTGATGAGCTTCATCCTGCGCGGGCTGGTCCCGGACGGCGGCGGCATGTACTACCTGCCCCGCCGCATCGGGCTGCAGAAGGCTAAAGACTTGATCTACACCGGCCGCCGCGTGGACGCTGCCGAGGCGCTGACGCTCGGACTGGCGGACCGGGTCGTTGCACCCGGCGACCTGCTGGCAGCGGCCACTCACTGGGCCGGCGACCTCAGCCAACACTCGCGGACGGCGCTCGGCATGGCGAAGTCGATCCTCGACCGCGCCTTCGACATGAGCCTTGAGGACACCCTGGCGGCCGGTGCGCAAGCCCAGGCCGTCGCCTACACCACCAGCGAGCACCATGCGTCGGTGGCCGCGTTCAACGCGCGGTCAGCCCAACGGACACGCTCCGAACAGTCCGAGCGGTAGGAGCTGGCTCGTGTGCAGCTCCAATCCGTCCGCTGTTTCGGCTGTCGAGCGGCTGATCCGGCCGCGCAGCATCGCCATCGTCGGCGCGTCGTCGGACGCCACGCGCACGGCCGGCCGGCCGCTCCGCTCGCTGATCAAGCACGGCTTCGCAGGCACCATCCTGCCGGTCAACCCGCGCGCGGAGAGCATCGATGGCGTCCGCTGCTACCCGTCCGTCGCGGCGCTGCCCGAGACGCCGGATGTGGGGCTGGTGCTGGTCGGCGCTGACCACGTGAGCGAGGCGATTCGCCAACTGGCAGCATTGGGTACGCCGGCGGCTATCGTGCTGGCAGGCGGCTACGCCGAGGTCAGTGCAGACGGCGCGCGGCGGCAGGCCGAGTTGAAGGCCGCCGCCGGCCCGATGCGGCTGCTCGGCCCGAACACCATCGGCCTTGTCAACGTCACCGACAACACGGTGATCTCGCCCAGCAGCGCGCTGGAGCTTGCGCCGCTGACGCCCGGTCGGATCGGGCTGGCCTCGCAAAGCGGCGGCATCCTCGGGTCGGTGCTCTCGCGGGCCGAAGCACGGGGCATCGGGTTCTCGCGGCTGGTCGGCACCGGCAACGAAGCCGACCTACAGATCAACGATATCGTGGAGTACCTGCTTGACGACGACGCCACCGACGTGATCGCGCTGTACCTGGAAGGGCTGCGCGACGTGCCGCGGTTCCGTCAGTTGGCCGCGCGGGCGTTGCAGATCAGCAAGCCCATCGTCGCGTTCAAGGTCGGGCGGTCAGAGGCCGGCGCGCGGTCGGCGTCGTCACATACCGGCGCGCTGGCCGGGGAAGACCGCGTCTATGACGCCCTGTTCCAGCAGTACGGCGTGATCCGCGCGGGCACCTTCACCGACCTGCTGGATGTCTCCGGCACACTGGCAACCGGCCGCAAGCTGCACGGCAAGCGGCTCGGCGTGCTGACCTCGACCGGCGGCGCGGGCGTGCTGGTGGCCGACGCCAGCGGTGTAGTCGGCTTTGACGCGCCGGACCCCGACGCCGCCACCGCCGCACGGCTGGCCGACTTGCTCGTGGGGGACAAGGAGTTGGCGGCGCGGAACCCGGTTGACCTGACGCTGGCGGGCCTACGCGCTGACATCTTCCGGTCGGCTATCGCGGCGCTCCAGGCCAGCCCGACGTACGACGCGCTGGTCGTCATCGTCGGGTCGTCCGGGCTGGCGCACCCGGAGCTTGCAGCCGGCCCGGTGCTGGAGTCGGTCGGGAACAGCGACAAGCCACTGCTCGTCTACGTCAGCCCCGGCGCGCCGAACATCGTGCAGTACCTGAACCGGCGCGGCGTGCCGGCCTTCGATACGCCGGAGAGCGTCGCGGCGGCACTGGCGGCGCTCGCCCGCGCCACGGCCTCTCGCCCCCTCACCCCCCTCCCCCTTCTCCC
>JBBQBU010000560.1:0-3976 GCA_038318015.1 Chloroflexota bacterium
CGGCCGGCCAGCAGGACGTTCGCCAGGGCCGGCTGCTTTGTGTCGGCGTCCAGCCAGGTGGCGAGGTTGGGCGGCGTCTGCCCGCCGTGCTCCAACAGGAGCGAAATCGCCATCCAGCCGCCGACCACTTGCTCGGCCTGCTCGGGCGACACGCGCGGGTTGCCTGGGCGCGGATTCTCGACATTCACGCCCTGCTGCCGGTACGCCGCCACGACGGCCGCGCGCGGGTCATTAGCTCCGGGGAAGCGCACGGCAGCGTCGGTGCAACGGGCGGGCAAGCCGTTGGCCGGTGAGGGGGCCGGCGTGGCGCGCCCGCGCTCGGCGGCCAGCAGCAGGAAGGCGATCAGCGCCGCCGCCCCGAACGAGGCCAGCAGGAACGCTCCGATGGTCATCGGCTCCAGGGCGATCAGTCCACGGGTGGTGAAACGCAGTCGGGCGGCCGAAGGCTCCGGGTTCGGGAGCAGCGGTGTCCGTCGCCGTCGCCGTCGCTGTTCGGTGCCGGCCTGTCCGCCAGCGGAGGCTGATCCGGCGCGCGCCGACAGGACATCGGCGGCGCGGACCGGCTGCATCCCCGGCTGGGGCGGCCCCGCCGCTCGGTGGACCGCACCCGCTGGTCTGGCCGGCAGGTGGCCGGCACTGCGTGACTGCGTGACGCTCGTCCCTGGCCCAGCAGCAGGCGACGTGGCGTGCTGCGACGATGCAGGTCCGGCTGCCGGCTGCTCGGCGCGCTGCTGGTCAGGGGGCAGGCCGGTCGCGGGCGGCAGCGTCGGCCAGTTCGGCGCGCTGAACGTCAGGTTGTCGGCGGACTCTGGCCCGGACGATGCTCTGCTGCCGCGTCGTCCAGTGTCCGGCGAACCGTCGTCGTCTGGGTCGCCGGCGGCGGTCGGCTGGCTGCCGCGCTCGACTGTGGGGAACACGTCGTCAAGCTGCCGCTGCACCAGCGTCTCGGAGAGGCGGTCGCGCCGGCGCTGGTACAGGTCGATGAGGCGGTCGTAGGCGCGGCGGTCGGTCGTCCGGGCCTGGACGTTGGCCCAGTACGCTTCTTCGGCGTCCTCCTCAAAGCCGCGCGCTTCAAGGATGATGGCGATCTCGGTGCGGGCCTTCGCCTGCTCGTCGGGCTTCCCTTTGAGCAGCACGTCAAGCCACGCGAGGATCTCGGTGTTGCTGGCGTAGCGTGGCGCGGCTGCCCCGGCGTCGTCGCCCGAGGTGCCAGAACCGGACGGTGTGGGTGCGTTCACGTCTGGTCGCTCGCCGGGAACCGCCATGCCATCCTCTCGCCGGTCGTCAGCTGCTGCGGGCCGCGTGAGCGCCGCCCCAGGCGACTACCGCAAGGATACCCCGCGCATCTGGTGCAGAAACGGGTAGCCCGCGTGCGCGTTGGCGCGCACCGTACGGCCGCCAACTGCCTCGGGGCACACGTGGACGGGTGGCACCTGGGATGTGGCTGCCGGCGTCAGCGCTTGCGAACGACCGTGAAATGGCTGATGCCAAAGCACCGCAGCGGCGTCGCTTCGATCAGGTCGCGCGCCTTCTGGATGAGCCGCCCGAACGGCCCGTACCGCTCGGCTACGTTGTCGAGGCCCGGCAAGATGTGCGTCTCGGCCACGAACTCCACATCCAGGCCGTCGAACAGGCGGCGAATCTCGCGGGCGGTATAGACGCGCACGTGCGGGCAAAAGATGTCGCGGATCGCGTGCGGCAGCCAGTTGACGACCGGCAGCAGGCGGAAGTAGTACCGCCCGAACAGGTAGAAGCCGTGCGTCTCGAACGGGTAGAGCCGGTTCGGGGCGTAGATCAGGATGTGGCCGCCGGACTTCAGGCAGCGGTACGCCTCGTGGATGGTCAGGCGGTCGTCGTCAACGTGCTCGATGACTTCGTTGAGGAGGATGGCATCAAAGTCGCTGTCCGGGAACGGCAGATGCTCGCCGGGGGCCACCTGGAGGTTCGGCAGCCACTCGCTGGCCCGCGTGATCTTGTCCGGGTCAACATCGACGCCGTACACGTCTTCGCTGAAGCGGCGAAACTTATCGACGTACATGCCGAGACCGCAGCCGATGTCGAGGATGCGGCGACCTTCGAGGCGCACGTAGCGGCGAATCTGGGTCAGCCGCCGGTCTTGGCCGCTGCGCCAGACGTAACTCGGGTGTCCGAGTCGGATCGCCTTAACGTCTGCCGCTGCCACCATGGATCCTCCGGGGCGTCATCATCGGGACCGAGGGGGGCGCTATGACGCGCACAGCATCGGACCGCTCGTCGCCCGGCCGCTGGCGATGGTACCAGAAGCACCCGGACTGGGCAAGGAGAAAGAACGATACGCTGGCGATTTCCGGGACCGGCAGGTTGCCTTCGGCGTCGTGACGACCACGGTGTAGCCATCTGCTAGCGATGGAAGAAGCCGGCGCGTTAACTCGACCGGTCAGGGCGAGATGGCAGGGCGTTGCTGCCCACTGTCGGCGGTTCGCAGCAAGTGAAACGGGAAGATCTTGCCGGCCGCTGTCGCTAGCGGCGCTTGCCGGCTGATGACCAGCGAGTCAGCCCGGCGCAGCAGCTCCGACTGGTAGCGGTCCACGACGCTGCCGCGCGCAAGCTCGGCCAGGAACGTCGCCCGCAACGCCGCCTCATCCACCCCGCCCACCGACGGGCTGACGCGCAGCACGAGGCGCGTGAAGCTGTCGGCGGCCTCTTCTTCGAGCAACTGGTAGTCGAGCGGGGTGCCACCGAAGCGGACCGGCAGCGTCGATTCCAGGATCTCCGCCAGGGCCGTCCCAACGAACGTCACGCCCTCGGCTGACAGCTTCTCGAAGCTCCGTATCTGGGACAGGTGCGTCGTCAGGCCGAGCGTCCCGAGGAAACAGTCGCAGTCCCGCCGCGTGATGCGGGCATAGTCGCCCGTCTCAACGTTCAGGACGATCTTCGGATTCACGTCAGACAGCGCCGTGACGAGCATGGCATCAACGGTGGGGCCGCCCGGCAGCACCGGCCGCTCGCGGGTGATCAGCGCGAAGCGATCAGCCATGAAATGCAGGTCGTCGGACGCATCATCGTCCCCGCACGAGAAGCCGATGTCTACGGCTTCGGCCATGGCGTAGTTGTCGATGACCCGCGCGCCGACCGCTCGAAGATGCGCCTCGCGGGTCGGGGTCAATGGCTCACTCTGGACCCGGAATGTCACCCCGGTCATGTCGATGCCGGCCTCACGCGCCGCAAGCGCCACGCGCACGGCCATGCTGGTCAGCGCACTGAACATCAAGGGCCGACCGTCCCGGGGCCGGCGGTCGATCCACCGAACTAACTCGCCCACCCGCTCCGGGTCCAGGTAGCGGCAGATGGGGATGTGCCGCCCAGCCAGCGCCGCGCTGCCCGTGACGAGCCGGGTGCCAAGCCACGCCTGCCACGGAAAGTCCGGCAGGGGGCGAAACCACCGCACGACCTCTTGCCCCAGCATCACATATGACAGGATCAGCGGCAGGGGATTCGTCACCCAGAAAGCATGGCGAGCCTCGCGCAGGCCATGAGCCAGCAGCACCACGGCGACGGTCGACGCAATCGCATCCACGTAGCCGACCGAGCGCATCACTGCCTGCGGAATGCCGCGCGTGCCGCCGGTATACGAGACGAAGATGGGCCGCATGGTCGGGTGGTCGAACGCCTCGGTGGTCGTCAGGAACCGCGTGCTACCGCGCACGACCTCGCGACGCCCCTTGAACTCATCGAAGGTCAGGTACACCCCCCGTGCCGCCAGCACCGAGAGCGCCCCTTCAAGCCCCTCCTGCCGTACCAACCGCTCCACGTCGCCGTACTCGCAGCCTGCATGGCGCAACAGCGGCCGATAGGGACTCGGCGGGTGCTCGAAGATGAACCGCCGCGCGTTCGCCAGGAAGCGGTCCTCCCGATGCGCCAGCCAGTTTTGCACCCGAGCCGTCGCCGTCTCGAACGTGAGGCCACGACGGAGCAAGCCCGGCAACTCGCGGACCAG
>JBBQBU010000561.1:0-3975 GCA_038318015.1 Chloroflexota bacterium
TCTTCAAGCTGCGGGTGATGTCGGTATCGTCGGCGGCCAACTTCCTGTCCGGGGCCGTCCTGTTCGGCGTCACGTCCTATGTGCCGCTGTTCGTGCAGGGGGCGCGCGGCGAGGGGGCGGCCGGCGCGGGCGTGGCGCTGACGCCGATGCTGGTGGCCTGGTCGATGAGCGGGTTCGCGGGGCCGCGCCTGCTGCTGCGCTTCGGCTTCCGCGCGACGGCCATCGGCTCAACGCTGATGATCGCGCTGGGGGCGGCGGGCCTGCTGCTGGTGGGCATCGACACGCCGGCGCTGCCGCTCTACATCTCGATGACGCTGCTGGGCCTCGGCTTCGGCCCAAGCACGTCGGCGTTCCTGATCTTGCTGCAAGAGCGGGTACCCTGGAGCCAGCGCGGCGTGGCAACCTCGTCCACGCAGTTGTTCCGGAGCCTGGGCGGCACCATCGGCGTGGCGCTGCTCGGCTCGATCCTGCACGTTGGTCTTACCAGCCGAGTGATCGCGGCCGGGCTGGACCCTTCGACCATCGGCACGCTGCTGACGCCATTCGACGCGGCCGGCGGCGTCACAGATATGGCGCTGCGGGTGGCGCTCGGCGGTGCGTTGACGCCGGTGTTCTGGCTGAACTTCATCCTGGCGGCCAGCACCCTGGTGATGGTGCTGGCGTTCGCAAGGGACGAGCGGCGCTTGCGGTAGGGCACTCAGACGGTCCCCAGGCTCGCGCCAACGCGCGGGCGTGGGGACCGGGCGCGGCTGTTAGCGGGCGGTGATTGGCTCCACCGTGTCGGCCGGCACGGTGTTCCCGCCGGACCGCCGCGCGTAGACGGCCGCAGCCGCCACACCGATCATGCAGACCAGCGCCATTTCGCCGATGGCGACCTGCACCCCCTGGTGCTCGGCTAGCGTGCCCACGACCATGCTGCCGATGGGGGTGGACCCCAGGAACAGCAGCGTGTAGATGCTCATCACCCGGCCGCGCAGGGCCGGCGGCGTGACCGTCTGCAAGTGGACGTTGGCGCTTGAGCTAAAGATGATGCTGAACGCGCCCAACAGGGTGAGCAGCGGCAGCAGCACCAGCCAGCTTGAGGCGAACGAGACGCAGAACAGCAACAGGCTGAACCCGACCGCGCCGACGAAGATGCGCCGCCGCGTCACCGCGCCACGGCTCGCCATCAGCAGGGCGGCGGCCACCGAGCCCAGCGCCATCGACGACATCAGCAGGCCGAAGCTGGCGGCGTCCGCTTGCAGCACGTACTGGGCGATCAGCGGCAGAATCGTCTGGAAGTTGTAGCCAAAGCACCCGATGGCGGCCATCAGGATCACCACAAACAGCACGTCTGGCGTCGTCAGGGCGTAGCGCAGCCCTTCGCGCACCTGGAGGATCACCGCGCCGCGTCGATTGTCCACGGCCGGTGCTGTCGAGCGGGCGCGGATCATCGTCAGGCTGAAGATCACCCCGACGAAGCTGATGGCGTTCAGGAGGAAGCAGCCGGCCACGCCAACCACCGCGATGGTCACGCCGCCGATGGCCGGCCCGAGCAGCCGCGAGGTGTTGAACATCAGCGAGTTCAGTGCGACGGCGTTCGGCAGGTCTTCGGCGGGGACCAACTCCGAGACGAGCGTCTGCCGAGTCGGGTTGTCCAGTGCATTCAGGACGCCCAGGCTCAGGGCCAGCAGGTACAATTGCCAGATTTGAATCTGCTCGGTGTAGGTCAGGAACGCCAGCGCCGATGCCTGCACCAGCATCGTCGTCTGGGTGAACAGCAGCAGCGTGCGCTTCGGGAACCGATCGGCAATCACTCCGCCGAACAGGCCGAACAGCAGCACCGGCAATGCCTGCAACATCGTCAGGGTGCCGAGCGCCAACGGGGAGTCCGTCAGTTGCAGGATCAGCCACGCCTGCGCGATGGACTGCATCCATGAGCCGGTGTTGGAGACGACCTGGCCCGTCCAGAAGAAGCGGAAGTCGCGGTGGTGCAGCGCGCGGAACGTCTTGCGAAGCTGCCCGACGAAGCCGCCGCGCGCCGACATCCGGGGTAGTGCCGCCGGTAGGCTCGCTGTGGCGGTGCGTGCTGATCCAGGTGTTGGTGCCAGAGTTGCTGTCGCTGGTTCGTCCGTGCTGACCTTCATGGGCCGACCTCCGTGCGCTCACTCTCCTGACGCAGCGAGGCGGCCTCGGCGAGAATCTCTAGGGCGTGTGTCACGGCTTCCAGGTCGCCGCCGAGCCGCTCGACGACCTCGCTGATAAAGCCGCGTGTCTCCTCTGACAGTTCGCCAAGCAGCGCCGTGCCGTCGTCGGTGAGCGTCAGCGGCGCCTGCCGCCGGTCATCGGCCATGCTGCCGCGCGCCACCAATCCCCGGTCTACCAGCTTGATGACCAGCCCGCTGGTGGTGGAGACGGTGATGCCGAGACGCCGGGCCAGCTCGCCGGTGGTGACGCCAGGGTAGCGGCGCACCTGGTAGAGCACCCGCAACTGCGGCAGCGTCACATGCGAACGTTCCCACTGACGCAGCCGCAGCGAGTCCACCTCGCGAAAGGCGCGCCAGAACGCCTGCCGAAACCGAACATCCAACGAGTCCTGCACGTCTCGTATTGTACGGCATCACCGTACTGTCCTGCAACGGCGTACGGCATTGAGTGTTGGGTTCTGGATGGCAAGTAGCAGCCATCATCGCACCGAGCATGCGACACACTGCAGACCTCATTGAGTAGAGGGCTCGCCATGCGTCGAAACCTGCTTCTGTTGCTAGGGGGCTGGATCGGCCTCGCTCACCTCGCGCGCATACACCTCGCTTGCGAAGGCGTCGAGGTCGGCCTGGGCGGCTACCAGCGCGGACTCGGCCGGTCCGCGCTGTGGAGCGCCGAAAAAGTCGCGCGCCAGTACCCGAGCCAGCCACCGGTGCAGTTTCTCAGATTCCCCTTCGATGTCCTCGAGTTGCGCGTAGGTGAACCGGCCCTTACCCCGCTCGCGCCGCATTTCGTCCTCGAACCGCTCGACGTTCTCAATGATCTCGGCGTACTCGGCGTCGCGAGCTTGGTTGAACCGCTCCAGCAATTCGTTCTCCCAACCGTGGTCCGGTGAGCCGGTCGAGAGCAGAGACACTTCCCCGCCATACTCGCGGATGCGCTGGCTCAAGGCTTCGAGGGTGGTACGCAGTTCGACCCGCTCGGGGAGGATCACCGCCGCCTGCTGGAGGTACACGGCACCGAGTTGCCGTAGTTGCCGCCAGACGTAAGTGCGCCGCCCCGGTGGGTCCTGCGGCACCCGATAGATCAAGAGAAGCCAGTGTCGTGGCCCACTTCCGTCACCCATGTATCACTCCTCGTGTATTGTATGTCACAACCGTTTCATGTAACGTTAGTGACATGAGTAGGCCGCCGGCCGCGTTGCAGAGGAGCGTGAGGACATGGACGACGTATCACTGTCGCAGGCATCTTCTCCGCCGGGCGAATCGCCGTCTAGGTTCGGGCTGGCTCCGCTGGCGTGGGTCTTCTTCCGGATCGGTGCCCTGGCCTTCGGCGAAACGGAATTGGTGATGATCGAGCGCGAACTGGTGGATCGTCGCCGCCTGCTCACGCATCAGGATCTCACCGACGCGCTGACCTACACCAAGGCGCTCCCCGGATCGACGGTCGTCCAGATCGTCGCCTACTTGGCGTATCGTCTCGGCGGCTGGACGGGTTCAGCAGTGGCCACGTTCGTCTACCTCCTCCCATCGACACTGGCGATGATGGTGCTGGCGGCCGGCTACGTCGCCGTGAGCGACTTGCCCCTGCTCCGTCCGGCGGCAGCGGGCCTAACCGCCGCTGCCGTGGGACTCTTGCTCGCAACCGCCTGGCGACTGAGCAAACGTTCGATCAACCGACGCCAACCCCTCAGCATCGTGCTGGCGCTAGGGGCGGTCGTCGCGGGCGGCGTCTTCGGGATTAGCGCGGCCCTCGTGGTCATGGTCGCAGGGTTCATCGGGATCGTGGCGT
>JBBQBU010000562.1:0-3959 GCA_038318015.1 Chloroflexota bacterium
CATGGTACACGGTCTTGCATCATCGTCAACGCCATCATGACGGACCATGTCACACCCCAACGAATCGTGGCGTTGCCAGCGAGATCATAACGGTCGCTGCACGCGGGTCGGCGTGTCGTGCACGGGGCGGTCACGCTCACGCGAGAGATTCGAGGAGCCACACGGCTCGCCGAACGCCTACGACAACAAAGCCTGCCCGCCTGCTCCGCAGCCTGCCGCCTACTGGTCATGCGGCTCGCGCAGGTGGGTGCGGTGGACGGCGATGTGCTGACGGAGCATATCTTCGGGCTGCCGGCGTTGCGCCCGCTTCAGTTGATCGCCACGGCTCACGTGCCACTTGCGAAACGCTAGTGCCGTGGCCGCCTGGTGCAGGTCACGCTGCGCGAAGAAACCCCGCCAGCCCGTGCGCCGGAACGCCGCTACCTCCGCGCGCAGGCGGCCCCGTTGCGACGGCAACCGCTGGTACTCCGCGTCTGACAGGACACCCCGCGCGACCTCGTCCAGCAAGTGTTCCTGAATGACGCCCTTCTCGCGCCGCCACGCCAGGATGGCAATAATCATCAGCGCCAGCAGCCCAGGTGCCATCAAGATCGTGCTGGTCAGCGGCATCACCACAAACAGCAGGACAATCGGGCTCAGGTCGTCCGGCAGCAGCGCCGGCACCACCGTCGCCGCCAGGAAGTTCCACGCGGCGTGCTGCAACACGCCCAGGATGTACGCCCCCGGCACAATCAGCGGGATCAGCCAGCGGCGGCGCGTCTCGCGGGCGAAGCCCAGCCCCGCCCCCGTCGTGCCAGTGTAGAGCGCGTGCCCGAAGCCGCCCAGGAATACCCGCAGGTAAAACAGTACCCCCAGGCCCGCGATGCCGTTCGACTCCATCATCCGGCCAAAGTACAGGATGTTCTCGGTCATGGCGAAGCCAATGCCCACCAGCGAGCCGTAGACGATGCCGTCCAGCACGTTGTCAAACTCGTGCCGCACGATCCAGTACAGCAGCAGCAGCGCGAACCCCTTCGCCGACTCCTCGATGACGGGAGCGACGGCGCTCGTGGAGAGCACCTCGCCTAGCCCCTCGCCCAGCAGGCCCGTCAAGACCTCGCCGATGATGCTGTTGAGGATCGCCGCGATGAACGTGGCGACGAGTGCCCCCCACAGGAACGCCGCGACGAGTACCTGCCACGGCTCATGCTCGTAACGGTCCAGTTGCAGCACCAGGAACGTGTACAGCGGCACCGGCAACACCGCTGCCGCCGCCGCGATGCCCAGCACCAGCGGGTCCGGCACCGCGCTGGCGACGATCAGGGCGATCCCCAGGAAGAAGAACAACCCGCCGCATCCCAGGCACCCGCACGTAAAGATCCGGCGGCGGTGGGCAGCGGGTTCGTCAGGATCCTGGGGCGGGAGCGGGATGGCTGGCGTCACGGGCGAAGCGTAGCATGCGACGCTGCACCAGGAACACCAGCCCGCGCATTAGGCGGTGAGTTGCGCCGCCAGCGCCTCCGGCGTCGTCACCGGCGCCTGACAGACGTACCCCTCGCAGACGTAGGCCGTCGGCTGGCCGTCGCGCAGGGGGCGCTGCGCCAGCAGCGGGATCGTCGGTGCGCTGTCCGGGTCGTCCGCTCCCGCCACCACCCGGTTCGGCAGGAACCGCCCGAAGACCGCCTGTCGGAGCGCCTGCGTCGCAGGGGCCGCTGCTGGCCCGATAATCGCGATCTCGCGCGGGCTGCCGACTGCGAAGTCCAGCGCGCAGAGCAGCCGCCCGAAGCTGGTGGCGTGCTCGCTGGCGATGCCGCCAAGCGCCGCAAGGACGCCCGCCGCCGCGATCTGGTAGCGGTTGTCGTCGGTCAGCAGCGCCAGCCGCAGCAGCGCATCCGCCGCCACCGACGAGCCGGACGGCGTCGCATTGTCGAAGATGTCCTTCGGGCGCGTCACCAACTGCTCGTGGTCGCTGGCCGTGTCGTAGAAGCCGCCCGACTCGTCGTCCGGGAACTTCGCCAGGATCACGTCGGCGACCATGCGGGCCGCGTCGAGCCAGCGCACGTCGAACGTCGCTTCATAGAGGGCCACCAGCGCATCGGCGTACAGTGCGTGGTCCTCAAGGTAGCCGTTCAGCTTCGCGCGGCCGTCCTTCCAGGTCCGCAGCAGCCGCCCGCCCTGCCACAGGTCGCGCATCACGAACTCGGCGTTCCGGGTCGCCGTCTCGATCCAGTCCGCCCGCCCGAGCGCCGCGCCTGCCTCCGCGAAGGCGCGCATCATCATGCCGTTCCAGGCCGTCAGCACCTTCTCGTCGCGGGCCGGATGCACGCGGGCCTCGCGCGCGGCGTGCAGGATGCCCCGCCCGCGCTCGACGGCGGCCAGCAGCCGCGCCTCGGGCACGCCCAGCCGCGCCGCGATCGCCGCCCTTGGCTCCATGACGTGCAGGATGTTGTGGTGCTCGAAATTGCCGGCCGCCGTCACGTCGAAGTAGGCGCGGAACAGCGGGCCGTCGTCCGGCCCGAGCAGCGCGTCAACCTCCTCAACGGTCCAGACGAAGAACTTGCCCTCCTCGCCTTCGCTGTCGGCGTCCTGCGTCGAGTAGAAGCCGCCGTCCGGGTGGGTCATCTCGCGCTGCACGTAGGTCAGCGTCTCCTCAACGACCGTCCGGTAGCGCGGGGTGCCCGTCACCAGGAACGCTTGCAGGTACAGCCTGGCAAGCTGGGCGTTGTCGTACAGCATCTTCTCGAAGTGCGGCACCAGCCAGATGGCGTCTACGGCGTAGCGGTGGAAGCCGCCGCCAAGCTGGTCGTAGATGCCGCCGGCCGCCATCTTGTCCAACGTCAGCGTCACGGCGTCGAGCGCCTGTTGAGACCCGGTGCGGGCATGCTGACGCAACAGGAACTCGAAGCCCATCGGCTGCGGGAACTTCGGTGCGCCGCCAAAGCCGCCCTCGGTCCAGTCAATTGCCCCGAGGATAGTCTCGGCGGCGCGGTCGAGCAGGGCCGGCGTCAGCGGTCCGGTCTGCTGCGGCGCGATCTTTCGCTGGAGCACCTGCCGCATCTGCTCGGCGTTGCGGGCCACGTCGCCGCGCCGCTCGCGGTACGCTTCGGCCACGCCCGCCAGCACGCGTGGGAAGCCAGGATGGTGCCCGCGATCTTCCGGCGGGTAGTAGGTGCCGCCGTAGAACGGCACGCCGTCCGGCGTCAGGAAGACGGTCATCGGCCAGCCGCCATGCCCCGTCATCGCCTGGACCGCCGTCATGTAGATGCCGTCGATGTCGGGGCGTTCCTCGCGGTCCACCTTGATGTTGACGAAGAGCTCGTTCATCAGGGCGGCGATCTCGGGATTCTCGAACGACTCGCGCTCCATGACGTGGCACCAGTGGCACGCGGAGTAGCCGACCGACAGCAGGATCGGCCGGTCCTCTGCGCGGGCACGGGCCAGCGCCTCCTCGCCCCAGGCGTACCAATCGACGGGGTTGTGGGCGTGCTGGAGCAGATACGGGCTGGTCTCGTGCTGGAGGCGGTTCGGCATCGTGTCCTCTCGGCGGGCGGCGGTACGGTACGGTGGCCGTGTTCACGAACTGTACCTGGAAGGCGCGCCGCCAGACGGAAACCGTGGCCTGCGCCCCTCACGAGCGGATGAACCGCGTCACTCGCCACTCACGAACGACGGGGTTCCTCCGCCTGCGGCGGGATCCCCGTGTCGCCGCCTCTCCACGTCGCCACTCGCCCGATATACTCAGGCTTCGTGATCTCTGGCTGCCGCTCTGCGTGCAGCGCCGGTGCAAACGCCTCCCGTGACCGTTCGTCATGCTCCACCGGTGGCCGCCGGGCCACCGTCATCCTGGGTGGCCGCCGGGCCACCGTCGCCCTGGTTGGCCGTGCGACGGGCGCTCCTCAGCCCCGCGCCGCTGATTGCCCTCTTCGCCTGGGGGCTGTGCCTGCCGCCGGCCCTGCGCGCGGTCCAACTCAGCCCCGATA
>JBBQBU010000563.1:0-3934 GCA_038318015.1 Chloroflexota bacterium
GTGCGTCAGGTAGTGCGCCGTCATGCCCTGGAGCATGGCCGCCGCGCCGTCCTTGAAACTGAGACCGTCCGGCAGCTTTACCAGCCGGTCGGCCGCGATGACGTTGTGCGTGGCGTAGGAGCCGGAAATCTGGGTCCAGGCTACGCGGTCGCCGACCGCCACATCCGTCACGCCGTCGCCAACAGCCTCGACGGTGCCCGCGCCTTCCAGGCCCAGTCCCAGTGGCAACGGCAGCTTGTACGCGCCGCTCCGCTGGTAGATGTCGATGAAGTTGACGCCAGCCGCGCCCACCTTGACGAGCGCCTGTCCTGCGCTGGGCGTCGGGACCGGCAGCGCCTCAAGTTCCATGACTTCCGGCCCGCCGTACTGGTGGACTCGAATTGCCTGCATCGTTGCCACGGTACTGTTTCCTCCGCTCACATGGTCGTTCATGTGGGAACATCTGGGGACATCGCGCGTGGGTACGCCGAACAGTGAAGGCCAACTCGGATACTGGACGTCAGCGCGTGGGGACCATATGGCACCGTCCGTGGCAGCGTTGCCGACCGAGCGGTGCCCCGCACGACGAAGTCTACCAGCGCCATGATCCGCGTTGAGTCGTCCGGGGGCTGCCGTCAGCGGCAGCCCCTCACGAACGCAAGATCCCCGCGTCACCGGGCGCCTAGGAGTCTGGGTCACGGGTTTCGCAAGAGAGGCCGGCAGGGCAAGCAGGCGGCCGAAGACGATCGTGGTCCGTGGTGCGCCGTGGTGCGCCGTGGTGCGCCGTGGTGCGGCAGGGTGAGACGGCAGGGGCATCCTGGAGGCGTGGGATGGGCTGGTGATGATGGTTGGGCGGGCCTGACGTGGGTGGCACGACGATCAGGCCGCTGCCGGCGTGAACTGGGCGGCTGGGAGCGGGCAGACGCGGAGCAGCTTCCCGAGGTTGTGGGCAAGGCAGGCCAGCAGGTACTCGCCGGCGGCGCGCGCGAGGCCGCGCAGGCTGAGGGTGGTGAAGCCGCGCGCCTCCTTGAGTTGGCCGAAGACCGGCTCGACGATGGTCTTGCGGCGGGCGTAGCGTCGGCGGGCGTCTGGCTGACGGAGCTTGAAGCGCATCGCGCCGGTGGATCGACGACCCTGGGCTTGCAGCAGCCGGCGATCTTCGCCAGGCTTGAGGCAGTGGGCACGGAGCGGGCAGGCTGCACAGTCCGCCGACGCGGCGACGTACTGGTTGCTGGGGGGGCGGCCCCGCTGACCCGTGCTCGGCACCAGGTGGAGCAGCTTGTCGTTCGGGCAGATCCAGACGTCGCGCGTGGGGTCATAGCCGAAGCGGTCGATCGAGTACATCGTCGCTTGCGTGGCCGCGGCCGCTAGATCGTCGCGTCCAGCGGCGATCAGGAGATCGAGCCCGGCGCCGTCTTCGGCGGCGTTCTCCCCGCTGAAGTAGCCGGCATCAGCACTCACCGTGGTCGGGTGGTCGTCCGGCAGCCCCGCACCGTCGCGGAGGGTCCGCACCTCAGCGGCCAGATCCGGCAGATGGCGCATGTCCGGGGCGACGTTGGTGAGCGTGGCTGCGACGATCACCCCGCTCTCGGCATCGACGGCAGCCTGGGCGTTGTAAGCGTAGTCGAACCCACCCTTCTTCATGAGCATGATCCGGGCGTCGGTGTCCGCGAACGACCGCTGCTCCTTGTCGGCAATCTCGGGTGCTGCATCCTCTGACACTCCCTGCTCGGCGCGCTGCTCCGCCTCCAGGTGCTCGCGGGCCGCTCGGATCTTCGCCAGCCGCGCCTCCCGCCGTGCCAGTTCCTCCGCCACCGAGTAGCCGTCCGAGTCGACCCCGTACTCCTGATCCTCGGCCGTGTCCTGGGTCTCAGCCTGCGCCACCAGCCGCGCGATCTCCTCCTTGAGTTGGTCCTCCCGTTGCCGCATCCGCCCGTAGCTCATCGCCTTGTGCTTCGAGGTGTTCGCCTTCAGCTTGGTCCCGTCCAGCGCCACATGCCCCAACCGCGCCAGCCCAAGCCGCAGTGCCAGCACCACCGTCTCCTGGAAGACGGCCGTGAACGCCGCCCCGTTCTCCCTCCGAAACCGCGCCAACGTCCGATAGTTCGGCCGCCCACCCCCAGCGAGATACACGAACGTCGCCTCTTGCCGCGCCAGTCGTGCTAGCTTCCGGGCCGACCTCACCCCGTGCAGGTAGCCCCACGCCAGGATCCCAAACAGCGCGTGCGGATGGTACGGCTTCTCGCCCTTCGGACCCGGCGGGATCACGAAATGACGCAACTCCACCCCCTGCACGAGATCCACGAACACATGGATCGGGTGTTCGAGCGGCAACGCTTCCTCCAGGCGCACCACCGCCTGCACATCCGGGGCATACGGCTTGAAACGATCAGATGATGACATAACCCTGAGCCTACCCGGTCGCCCCGTCCACCGGCAAATTCCTACCCGTGACCCAGACTCCTAGTACCGCAAGGCGGAAGTACGTCAACAGTGAATGCGCCCCGTACCCCCTGGCCCCCTCTCCCGCTTGCGGGAGAGGGGGTTGGGGGTGAGGGGTGTCAGCAACTTGATCGTCCGTTCAGGAGCTTGCGCCAAGCTGTACTAGGAGGCTGGGTCACGAGTGTTCACACCCACAACCGGTTGTGGTTCGGGCGACTGCGAAACCACAACCGGTTGTCTGCCGGACGACCCGTGACCCAGACTCCTAGCCCCGCCTCACGAGGGGCAGACGAGATCCCGACACTCGGGGCCACGGTCGAGCCGCGACTCGTAGAACTTGATGATCTGATCCTGGTCGAACTCGTCAAGCTCCAGGAGCCAGCCCCAGGCCACCACGGCGATCTTGCGGTCCATGTCGGCGTACGGGATGATGATGGCACGGGGCATCCCGCGCCGGGCGTTCCGGCCCAGCGGCAGGTTCGGGTACAGCTCCTGGAGTTGCTGCTCCAGGTCGGCGCACCCCTGCGGGCAGTTGTACAGAATCACGATGGCCCCGTGCTCCAGGTTGTGCACCCAGTTGCCCGTCGGCGGCGCCGGATTCATGAACCCAAACGTTTGAAGCCAGGTCGAATAGTGCGTGCCCGAGGTGGGCGGGCGCGATCTGAACGTCAACGGCGTGTCCTGGGCAACGTGGTCCGCACCTTCGATAGCCACGGTCCGCCCGACCGACGCCAATGGCGTGCTGGTTGCCAGCCCGAAGAACGAGGTTGTCACCGCCGCAATCACCAGCCCGACCAGTGCCAGCGCCACGATCGCCAGCACGACGATCTGGCGAATGCGGGCCGCGCGCTGGGCCACAGATGCCCGCCGCTTGCGATCATCGCGGGCAGCGACGCGCCGCTCACGCTTCGTTGCCTCCTGGCTCATGGGGCATCGGCTCCGTCAACGGTGGCGACGGCAACCGCCCCATTGGCTACGCCGTTGGCAGAATACGCCAGGGCCGGCGGTACGACTCTAATGTGATTCACGATGGAACCGACAATCGGCACGGTGTTCATTATGGCGATGGCGCGATACGCCAACTCGTCCGTTGCCACCTTGCCGATCACGATCACTTGGCCGTCACGGCAGTCAACAATCAGGCAGGCCGGGCCAAGCTCGGGATCCTCGGCCAGCGCATCGGCGACTGCGCGGACGACTTCTGGGTCGGCGACCAGGTCGTTCCGGACCGCGCGGACCGGTGCCAGATGAACCACCAGCAACTCGGCAATCTCTTTGATCGCGGAGGTCCGCACGCGCCCTTCGAGGTGGACCAGTCCGTCATGCACCGACACGTCAAGGACCGGCCGGGTAGCACGGAGCGGCTCGTAGTCGAGCAGCGTTTTGCGAATGAGGTTGAGTACCTGACGGTCTGCCTCGGGCAGATTGTCGTCGACGCGAAAGATATCCTGGGCCATTGTCGCTCCGCCTCGGGCTCTCCCCACGGTGGGGCACCCGGAGGATGTACGTTGAA
>JBBQBU010000564.1:0-3920 GCA_038318015.1 Chloroflexota bacterium
GTGTGTGCGAAGGGTCGCCGAGCCGCTTCCTGGCTAGGAACCGGGGCACTCTGACGTGACGAACGCTGTCAGATCGTGGCTCATGCACGGCTCGGCTCACCGAGTTTGGCCCGAAGCCGGACTTCGCACACACTTTCTTAGGCCCTCATTTTCTGTGTGACAGCCTACTAGGCGTTTCAGTCCACGACCCAGGGCGACGCAGAAACGTGAAGGGCGGGCGTGCTTGACGCGCGGGTCGCCTTCGGGTACTACTGGTCCGCGTACGGGCCGCCGTGTACCCTGACGGCGCGGAGGTGGGACTGATGATGGATCTGATGGACCGGCAGCAGTTGGCGAGCGTTGGCACGCGGTTCCTGGCGACGCTGCTCGACGGCCTCGTGCCCCTGCTGCTGTTCATCCCGGCCGGCATACTCGGGGCCGTTGTGTCGCCGGGGCTGACCACTGTACCCCCCACGTTGCCCGGCGACACGATGCAGATGGTCATCATCTTCGTCGTGCTGCTGACCTCCTTCGGCATCGCCTGCTACTCCGCGTGGGTGATGGCCCTGTGGGCGTATGGCCTGACGCCGGGCAAGTGGATGCTAGGTATCGGCGTCGTCAATCGCGACACTGGGCTGCCGGTCGGCTTCTGGAGGATGGCACTCCGGCAGACCATCGGGCAGTGGGTGGCCGCGATCATCTGCTACCTGGGCTTCATCTGGGTGCTGTTCGACGCGAACCGCCAGGGCTGGCACGACAAGGTTGCCAAGACGCTGGTGATCCGCACGAAGTAGGCCGGCCTGCGGCGTCAGGCGGTGGCCGGCGACAGGCGGTGGCCGGCGTCAGGCGGTGGCCGGCGTCAGGCGGTGGCCGAGACAACCGCCGTGCAGAAGGCGCAGCGCGTCGCCTTCTGCGGGATCTTGCTGAGGCACTCTGGGCACTCGCGGGTCGTCTGTGGCACCGGCTCGGCTGACTGGAACCGCGCCATCATCTTGTTCACCGGCACGATCACCAGGAAGTAGATCACCGCCGCCAGGATGATGAACGCAACGATAGCGTTGATAAACTCCCCGACCATGAAGCGACTGCTGTTGATGGTAAAGCTCAAGGCCGAGAAGTCTGGCACGGCACCGAACACACCGATCAGCGGCGTAATCAGGCCTTTGACTAGCGTGTCAACGATCTCTTTGAACGCCGCACCGATCACCACGGCGACCGCCAGGTCAACGACATTCCCGCGCAGCAAAAACTTCTTGAACCCGTCCAGCATGGCGCATCCTCCAGCGGGACATACTGGCCCCGTGGTCGCCATTCTAGTCGCCCTGCGCTACACGCGTCTCGTGGGTGGCGCGCGGTGGCAACCGTCAGTCGTGCGTCAGGCTGGTGTGGATAGCGGCAGCTAGGGGCGGGTCGAGACGCACGGCTCCACGACGGTATCGGCGTGGGCGACGGCGGCATCGGCAGCTGGCGCGACGTGGTCCGCCGAGTTGGCAACGTCGGTGGCGCGCGGGAGCCGCACGGTAAACGTCGAACCCTTCCCGAGTGCGCTCTGCACGCCAACGGTGCCGCCGAGACGGTCTACCACGAGCCGCGTGAGCGTGAGGCCCAGGCCCGTACCCGGTGCGGACTCTGTGAGCGGCGCGCGGAAGAACTTGCGAAACAGCAGTGCCTGGTCTTCCTCACGGATGCCGATGCCAGAGTCGATCATGTCGATGCACACGCTGTCGTCACCCTCAAAGCCGGCCACGAGCTGCAAGGTGCCGCCTGGCTGCGTGTACTTGTGCGCGTTCGACAGCAGGTTGCTCACGATGCGGTACACCGAGCGCGCATCTGCCAGCACCCGGACTGGCTCGGCGGGCAACTCAACAGCGAGGTGCTGCTGCTTGCTCTCGATGCCTTCGCGTGCTTCGTCGACGACGGTGGCGATGATTGCGCTGAGATCGACAGGTTGCCGGATGATCGCCACTTTGCCAGATTCGAGGCGGGCCAATTCGAGCCAGTCGTCAACCACCATCGTCAAACGGTGGACGTTCCGGCTGATGACGCCCAGGAAGTCGCGCTGGGCCTCGGTGACGGTGCCGACGCCATCGTTCGCTAACAGTTCAAGGTACCCGGCGACGGTGGAAAGCGGACTACGCAACTCACGGGCAAGGGCGCTGTACACCTCGGCCGGCGTCGGCTCGCCGAGCTGCCCCACGCAATGCGTGTCGGGTGCGTGCAGTGCGGGCGTTGGGTCCATGTTCTCCCCTGCGCGTGCGGTTCAGTGGGCGAACGCGAGAAGCGTACGATCTCGCGCGTGTGCTCAGACCACGCACTCAGAAGAACGTCTGGTGCGGAGGTTGCGGCCCGGCCCGACGCCCGGACTTGACGCCGTTCTGCGGATTGCAGAGGCGTCGCGATGGGTCGGTGTAGGAAGTCGCTTCGTCGCAGAGGTGCCCTTCACCGTCCGAGCCAGTACCAGCCGCCCACCACCACGACGCCCAGTATCAGCAGGGCGTTCGTCCGCCGCCAGTTGTAGAGCAGCGTGCGCGCCCACTTCGCATCCAGCGGCGTCACCTCCCGCGGGGCCGCCGTGAACCCTTCTGGGGACACTCGATGCGCCGCCGGCGCATCGGGAGCTACGCGCTCCGCCGGTGGCCCGTGGCGAGCGGTCGGCTGGCTTGCAGATGCGGCGTTCGGGGGTGCCAGCTCAGCATCGTGCGCTGGCGCTGGCGGCGCGTCCCCGCCCGCGATGATGCTGCGTAGTGACTGGCGCGCGAGCAGGTACCCGACCAGGGTAAATGCGGTGACGACCAGCCAGAGGACCAGCGCCAGCCAGCGACTGAGGAACTCGCCCAGGGCCAGCGTCAGCATGACCAGCACAAACAGGAACATCTCAAAGAAGAACAGCATTGCTCGCTCCGCTGACCATGATACCGGCCGGGCGCGGGTGACAGGCTGCGCCGCGCTGCTGCCCGGCCGAGTACCATGCCCGGAGTCCGCTTGGAGGGACATCCCGTGGCGTCAACACCCGAGCCGCATCGTCGCTATCGGTTGGCAGAGCTGACCCGTGTTGAGTTGCAGCGCCGGCTGCCCGGCGCGACGGTGGTGATCCCGATTGGCGCGACGGAGCAGCACGGACCGCACCTGCCGCTGCTGACGGACCATCTGATGGCCGAGACCATTGCGCTACGAGCGGCAACCAAGGTGCCGGCCTCGGTGGATGTGCTGGTCGCGCCAGTCCTGCCATACGGTTGCTCGTCGCACCACATCGCCGTGGGCGGTGCGCTGACGATCAGCCAGCGGACGTATATCGGCCTGCTGGTGGACCTGGGCGAAGGACTGGCACGGATGGGCTGCACGCGGCTGGTATTCCTGAACGGCCACGGCGGCAACGAGGACGCGATGCGCGTGGCGGCCAACGAACTGGTCTTTGAGCGGCGGTTGGGGATGGCCGTCACAGCGGCCTCGTACTGGGCCATCGGGCAGGCGGTGTTGGCGAGCCTGCCGTTTGCCGGGCCGGGCCACGCCGGCCACTTTGAGACGAGCGGCGTGCTGGCACTGCGCCCGGACCTGCCCCAGCTTGATGCGCGCTATCCAGAGGACGCCCGCCCGCGCCCCCTCGCCAGCATGGGCAAGATTCACGGCATCACCGTGCGGTACCCTGGCATCTGGGAGGCGAGCGACGGCGTGTCGGATGCGGCGGACCTGGCGAGCGCCGAACTCGGGACCGAGATCGTCGACGGCATCGCGCGGGCGACCGCCGATTTCCTGGTCGCGTTCCACGAGCAGCCGCTGCTGCCGTAGCGGACGTCCCTCACCCCCCTAGCCCCAATACCAGTAAGTTAGCGTCAATCCAGGGTCGAATCCGTGCTCACACGGCACTTTCGGCCACGACGTTTCCAGCACACTCTTCCTAGTCAGTGCGCGAGGACGATCTCATCCGACGGGCCGCTTCTTGG
>JBBQBU010000565.1:0-3909 GCA_038318015.1 Chloroflexota bacterium
CCCGAAACAGTGCGGGGCGGGCGGTGATCGGTAGGCGCGCGGCCACCGCGTTCAGGGCGTCCCAGGCGCGCCGCTTGCCGCTGCGGTCCACCTCCCGCTCGATGCCGGCCAGCAGCAGCGTCAGGATCTCCGGCACGCAGATGATGACCCCGATCCGGTGCCGCTGGAACGCCGCCAGGATGGCGCTCGACCGCCGGCTGGTGGCGAAGTAGACGGTGGCCCCGGCCGCCAGCGACGCCAGCAGCCCTGCCGTCTGCTCCATCATGTGCGACAGCGGCAGCAGCGACAGCAGCCGCTCACCGGTGGGGATGTGCAGGGTCGCCTGCGCGGACGCCACGTTCGCCAGGATGTTGGCGTGGGTCAGCATGACGCCCTTCGGCGCGCCGGTGGTGCCGGAGGTGAACACGATCTCCGCGAGTCCCTCACCACAAGCCGAGCGGCCCTCACCCCCGACCCCTCTCCCACAAGTGGGAGAGGGGAGACAGGTCGGTGGCTCCCCCCTCTCACAAGTGGGAGAGGGGAAACGGGTCGGTGGCTCCCCCCTCTCCCCCTTGCGGGAGAAGGGGGCTGGGGGGGTGAGGGCTCCGACTTCGCACACCTGCAGCGGCGTCAGCGTCGGCAGGCCCGGTAGCGCGTCCGGGATCTCGCTGATGAGCAGTCTCGGCTCCGTGCGCTCGGCAATGCGCGCCATCACGTCGGCCGGCGTCCGCACGTCGATGGGCACCAGGATCGCACCGGCGGCCCAGACTCCGAGCATGCTCAGGGCCAGCTCCGGCGAGTTCGGGGCCAGCATCAACACGCGGTCGCCGGGGGCCACGCCGTAGGCCCGCAGGTGGTCGGCCGCCCGCTGCATGCCGCGCTCCACATCCTGGTAGGTCCAGGTTTCCGTTCGCAGGCCGCGTCGGATGCCCAGCGCCGGTAGCGGACCGAACCGGCGGGCGCGCTCAACGATCATGTCGGGGATGGTGAGGGTCACGAAGATCGATCCAGTCGGTGCAGGTTCAGGGTGGCCGTGAGCGTGCTAGAGGATGAGCCGCGACAGGTGGTAGATCAGCGGGATCGTCACGACCAGGCTGTCGGCGCGGTCCAGCAAGCCGCCGAAGCCCGGCAGCCAGGAGCCTGCATCCTTTACGCCAAGCTCGCGCTTGATGAGCGATTCCAGCAAGTCGCCCCAGATCGCCCCGATTGCTACCACGAGCGGCAGCACCAGCATCAGCCAGAACGGCATGGTTGGCGGCAGCGCGAATGCCAGCAGCCACGTCCCGAACGCCGCGCCCGCCACGTTGCCGATGACGCCCTCCCAGGTCTTGTTGGGGCTGACCAACGGCGACAGCCGGTGCTTGCCGAACAGTTTGCCGACCGTGAACGCCCCAACATCGGACAATGCGGTGGCGCAGGCGATGACCAGCAGCAGGCCCGGCCCGCCCGGCAGCCACGCATGGATCAGCGTCAGGTGCCCGAGCAGCAGCGGCAGGTACGCGAACCCGAAGGCGGCCAGGGCAAATCGCTGGATGCCCGCCTGCACGTCCTGGGTCAGGAGCGGTTGGAGCGTCCCGACGATCAAGAAGATGGGCAGCACACTGAACAGCAACTCTGGCGTCACCAGGGTCAGCGGCAGCGCCAGCAGGCCCAGCGTAAAAAGGACCGTCTGATACATCGGCGGCAGGGCCACCAGCCGCGCATACTCGCGCAGCCCCTGCCAGACGATCAGCGCGGTCAGGGCCAGCATCGGGATCTGGCCGCTGAGGACGGCCAACGAGAACAGCGGCGCGATGACCGCCCAGACGGCCCAGCGCTGGAACAGCACGCGGCTGCGTAACTCGCGCAGGTGGCGGCGGTCCACCAGCAGGACCAGCAGCAGCCCGGCCAGCAGGATCGAGCCGAGCGCGATGGCGACTGGCCGAAAGAGCGGATCGGCCAGCGGGTTGGCGAACAGCATCAGCCGATCGACCCCGCCGGGCCAGACCGCCGACCGTGGCCGGGGGCCAGCCGCTCTAGGTCGGCGTAGGTGGCCTGCGTCCGCCGGATCAGCGTCACGAGGCAGCCGACCAGGACGACCCACAGCATGCCGTTGTAGACCCAGTCGAGCGGCAGGAAGAACCCGAGGATGCTGCCGAGAATCACCACGATCATCCGGTCGGCCTTGCCCATCGGCCCCATGTACTGCCGCCGCCCGCCCGCCGCCTTGCTGAGAATGGCGAGGTAGCTCGACAGCAGCATCATGGTGATGGCCCCGGCTCCCAGCAGCAGGCTGGACGGGGCCGCCAGAGCTAGGCCGCCCAACAAGGCCACGTCGGCAAAGCGGTCGGACAGTTCGTTGAGGACTTCGCCCCAGGGCCGGGCCAGCCCGGTGCTCTTGGCGACGAGGCCGTCAAGGGCGTTCAGCGCCGTCCGCACCACCGCCACGACCGGCACCAGTGCCAGCAACCACAGATGCTGCGGCGCAAGGTACAGGCAGACGCCGCCGCCGACCGACAGCACCAGGGCCGCGCCGGTCAGCCAGTCCGGGTGCACGCGCCGCGCCACCAGCCACCGCTCGATCCCCCCGAGCGACCGCTGAAACGCCGGCTTGATGACGTAGATGCCAGCCATTGCGCTCCCCTCTCCCCGTCTGAAGACGCCACGCGGGCATCATACGATTCCCAGGCTACCGTCCGATGCAGTTCCGTACTCCCGCGAAGGTGACGGCAGGAGTACCTTCACCCCCATGCCATCCCGAGCAGGGTAGGCGGGGACCGCGGGAAAACAGCAATGACAACAGTCCGTCATTGAAGGCTTGCTTGGTCCAGCGGGGCGCACACCCATCTTGTCATCCCGACCGAAGCGAGCTTGCGAGCGCAGTCGAACGATCTCACCCGTACCATCGGCGGCGCGGCTTTCAACCCTCACCATCCCACTATGGGCCGCTGCGCGGCGCACATATCGGCGACACGAACGACGGGGCCCCTCCGCTGACGCGGGATCCCCGTGTCGCCGTTTTCTGTGGCCGCAGCCGCAACATCCCCTAATCCCCACGGCCCCCCGACCCCCTCTCCCGCAAGCGAGAGAAGGGGGAGAAGCATCGGCTCCTGCTCAGGATGGCGGGCCGAAGAAGCGCACAAGTTCGTCCGGCACGCGCGCCGGGCGGCCGTCTGCAAGCCGGACCCACACCCATTCCGTCCGCAGGTCGGCGATGGCCGCACCGTCGGCAACACGCGTAATGGTGGTGAGCCGAAGCCCCCGGGCACCCTTGATCGACTCAGCGTGTGTCGTGAGCTGCAGCAGGTCGCCGTACACGGCAGGCCGGCGGTAGGTGATCTCGTGGCGCCGCACGATCCACGCCGCGTGCTGTGCGCGCATCCACGCCTGCGCGAAGCCGGCAGCCTCCACGTGCTCGGTGGCGAGTTGCTCTGCCCAGTTCAGGTACACGGCGTTGTTGACGTGCCCGTTGACGTCCACCTCATAGGTGCGGACGCGCCACTGTGTGGAGGCTCTCCCTCACTTTTGGTGAATCGGGTAAACGGGAGACCTCAAAGAGCTAGCAGAGCACCGATTCTGGTCCCGAACCTCAGGCCGTCACCGTTGCAGGCTCGTCGCGCAGTCTGGTGGCGATGCGCGGGCAGAACGCGGCCGCGATCAAGCCAACAATTCCAGCGGCGACGAAGGCAATGGTGTAGTCGCCGAGCCAGACACGAAGCAGTCCGCCGCCCCACGACGCCGCAGCCGACCCAACCTGATGACTGAAGAAGATCCAGCCGAGGATCGTGCCGAGCGATGCCTTGCCGAAGCGATCGGCAGTCAGCGCAGCGGTCGGCGGCAGCGTCGCGATGTAGTCGAGACCAAAGACGATCGCGAAGATCGCGAGCCCGGTCAGGTCGGTAACGGCCGGCAGCACGATCAGCGAGGCTGCCCGGAATCCATAGTAGATCG
>JBBQBU010000566.1:0-3900 GCA_038318015.1 Chloroflexota bacterium
ATCTGCATGACGGCACCCTGCATGCCCGTCACGGTCAGTGCGGACAGCCCCAGCACGACGTACCCCATGTGGCTGACCGACGAGTAGGCGATCATCTTTTTGAGGTCGCCGTTGATCTGCGCCAGTGCCAGCATCGCGCCGTAGACCACGCTGACCACGCCCAGGATCACCAGCAGCGGCACCAGCACGCGGGCACCCTCAGGCAGCAGCGTCATGCAGAGGCGGATTAGGCCGTAGCCGCCCATCTTCAGCAGGATGCCCGCCAGCAGCACGCTGATCGGCGTGGGCGCTTCCACGTGCGCATCCGGCAGCCAGGTGTGGAACGGGAAGATCGGCACCTTCACCGCGAACCCAACGAACAGTAGCAGGAACATCAGCACCTGCGCCGCGACCGGCAGCGCGCGAGCGGCGTCGCTGACGAGGAACAAGTCGAACGTGCCGACGCCGGTCGTAAAGTAAAGCGCCAGGATGCCGACCAGCATAAATGCGCTGCCGGCGATGGTGTAGATGATGAACTTCATCGCCGCGTACTCGCGGCGCACCCCGCCCCAGATGCCGATGAGCAGGAACATCGGAACCAGTTCAAGCTCCCAGAAGAGAAAGAAGACCAGCAGGTCCAGTGACACGAACACGCCGGTGACGGCCATCTGGAGGAACTGCACCAACACAAAGTACAGCTGGGGCCGAAGCTCGAACTTCCAGGACATCAGCACGACCAGGAAGGTGAGGATGCAGTTCAGCAGGACCAGCGGTAGGCTGACGCCGTCCACACCGATCCGCAACGCCGATCCAATCTGCGGTATGAACGGCACAACGCTCTCGAACTGGGTTCCCCCCGTCACGAGGTCGTACCGCCCGTAGAGCCAGAGGGCGCTTACCAGCGTCAGCCCCGTCGAGATCAGGGCGATGACGCGGGCAAACATGCCCTGTCCGGCCAGGATTGTCACCAGGGCTCCGACCGCCGGGCCCCAGAGGATTACATGGAGAAGCAGGTGTTCCACGTCGGCCTCACAGTCAGCGATCTAGAGTCCATGTCGAAAGAAGACGGCCCAGAAGGCGATGATGACGAGCCCGCCAGCCACCGCCAGGGCGTATGAGGGGATGCGACCAGTCTGGAGACCGCGCAGCCAGTCGCCCGCCACCGTCGTGGCCTTGCCGACGCCGTTCACGACGCCGTCTACCACGTTCCGGTCAAACCAGGACATGCCGAATGCAACGGCGATGATGAACGTGTCCATCAGCCAACAGTACAGTTCGTCGATCCAGTAGCGGTTGAACAGGGTGACGTAGATCGGACGGAAGCGTGCGGTAAGCGCCTCGGCAGAGAACGCCTTGGCCCCGTACATGGCGTAGGCCAACCCAATGCCGCAGACTGCCAGCACCGTTCCGATGCCCGCAAGCACGAAGTCCATCGGCTCGCCGTGGAACTCCGGGCCTTCCAGGAACCGCGCGAAGCCGTTCCCCAGTTGCGGCGCACCCCACAAGCCTACCAGCGCCGACGGCACCGCCAGGATCAGCAGCGGAATCGTCATGGTGGGTGGTGATTCGCGGATGTACTGCGGGTCCATGCTGCCCCGAAACGTGCCGCCGAACGTCATGAAGACGACGCGGAACATGTAGAAGGCCGTCATGAAGACCGTGACGAGCGCGAAGATCAAGAGCAGCCAGTAGATGCCGCCATACTGCTGCGCCGCGTGCAGCGTCGAGAGCAGGATCTCGTCCTTGCTCCAGAAGCCCGAGAGCGGCGGAATCCCTGCCAGGGACAACGACGCAATGATCATCGTCCAGGCGGTGATGGGCATCCGCCGGAACAGGCCGCCCATCGCGCGCAAGTCCTGTGCCGGGACGATTTGGGCCTGCCCGTTTGGCGTGTCCACGTACCCGACGTGCGGCGCGCCGGCCCGGTGCAGCGCGTAGATCACGCTACCGGCCGTCAGGAACAACAGCGCCTTGAAGAAGGCGTGCGTGAAGAGGTGGAAGGCGCTGGCACCCTCGGCGTATGCGCCGGCGGCCAGCATCATGTAGCCAAGCTGGCTGACCGTCGAGAACGCCATCACCCGCTTGATATCGGTGGACACGAGGCCCATCGACGCCGCGAAGATCGCGGTGAAGCCGCCGATGAAGGCGACCGTCAGCATGGCCGCCGGCGCATGCTCAAACAGCGGGAAGGTGCGCCCGACGAGGTAGACGCCCGCCGCTACCATCGTGGCCGCGTGAATCAGCGCGGAGACCGGCGTCGGTCCTTCCATCGCGTCCGGGAGCCAGACGTGCAGCGGGAACTGGGCCGACTTGCCGACCGCGCCCATGAAGAGCAGCAGGCAGCCCACCGTCAGGACGTTCGCCGTCAGCCCGCCGTTTTCAGCCAGTGCAGTCAGGCTGGTGAACTCCAGCGTGCCGGCGTGCCACCACAGCCAGAGGATGCCCAGCAGGAACCCGAAGTCGCCGAAACGCGTGGTGACGAACGCCTTCTTCGCGGCTTCGGCGGGGCCACTGGTGATGGGGCGCTCCTGACCTGTCTTCGGGTCAATGTAGCTGCCCGTTTGATGAATGCGGTTGAACCAGAAGCCAATCAGCAGGTACGACCCGAGGCCCACGCCCTCCCAGAACATGTACATGACCAGGAGGTTGTTCGCGAGCACCAGCCCGAGCATCGCGGCGGTGAACAGGCCGAGGTACGCGAAGAAGCGACCATAGGCTGGATCGCGCACCAGCGGCGGTGGCGGGCCGACATGGACCGGCGCATGATGTGCGCCGCCGTGGGTGCCGTGCGTGTCACCACCGGCGGCCTCGTGCGCGACGGCATCGTGGCCGCCGTGCCCGTCGCCGTGGTCCGCCTCCGGCTCCCAGAGGTAGCCCCGCGAGTAGATCTGCACCAGGAGGCTGACGGTCGTCACGACCACCAGCATCATCGCCGCCAGCGGGTCGACGAGGATGCCAAACGGCAGGACTGTTGTGGTGCTGAGAGCCAGCCACGGAATCGCGGACTGCCACGGATGGTGGGCGTCCGCAGCGCCGCCAAGTACCTGGAAGAAGATCAGCCAGGAGATGCCGCACGACACGGTGGTGGCGGCAATGACGATGAGGCTGGCAAGGACGTGCTTGCGCTGAAGGAAGATGCCGACGATGGCGAACGCCAGGAACGGCAGCAGCGGGATCAGCCAGGCGAGCGCGAAGTTGTTCGGCACGGCCTATCCCTTCAACAGGTCGATCTCGTCGACCTGAATGGTCTGCCGTAGCCGGTAGACGGTAATCACGATGGCGAGGCCGACAGCTGCTTCAGCTGCGGCCACCGTCATGATGAAGATGGCAAACATCTGGCCGGCGAGCGGCTGCTGCGTTTCGATGTAGCAGGCGAACGCGACCATCATGATATTGACGGCGTTCAGCATCAGCTCAATCGAGAGCAGCACGCCGACCGCGTTGGTGCGCGACAGCGCGCCGTACATGCCGATACTGAACAGGATCGCCGCCAACACCAGAAAGTGCTGGAGGCCGATCGGAGCCAGCGCCATAGCCCTATTCCTCCCGAGCGATGACGATTGCGCCGACCAGTCCGACGGTCAGCAAGACCGATGCGATCCAGAACGGCAAGACGTAGGTGGTCAGAAGCAGAGTACCGATAGCCTCGGCCGTCTCCATGTTGAGCGGCTCGCGGCGCAGCACCCAGGGGTGGCTCACCATGACGCCAACGGAGAGCGCCCCGACTGCCAGGGATGTCAGTGCGGCGCTGACGCGCTGGGCCTGCGCCGAACCACCCGGCAGATCAAGCTGATTCGGCGTGAGCATGATCGCGAACAGCATCAGGACCATGATCGCGCCGACGTAGACCAGCAACTGCGCGATGGCCAGGAAGTCCGCAGAGAGCAGCACGTACATCACCGCCACGCCGCCCAGCGTGAG
>JBBQBU010000567.1:0-3896 GCA_038318015.1 Chloroflexota bacterium
CTCGTCCGGCTCGGCCTCGAAGCAGGCCAGCCACGGCTCGAATCGCGCACGGTCGAGATTGGTCAGCAGCGCCAGTACGTGCTGTTCGCAGCCGCCGATGGTGCCGCCCGACAGCACGTGCAGCACGCGCGCCGGTCGCTCAGGCCTCACAGTGCAGCGGCCCAACACGCCAGGTTGCCGGCAACGCAGGTCGTCACACCCGAACCGCCAGTTCGCGATAGCTAATCAACTCGACGTTCAGGTCATCGAGCAGCGAGCGCAGCCCGTCATGGGCCAGCACCCGAACCTCTTCCTCGCGCCAGCGGGCGGCCATCTGCCCGCCATCGAGCATCTCCTCTAGACGACTGTCGCTGAATCCTGGATGCACCATCAGCTCGGTGGTCCCCGGCTCAAGGTCGCGCAGATCCCGCGCGAGGCCGCCCGTGAGGTCGTTCGGGTAGCGGCGCAGGCAGCTAAACGTCGAAAGAAAGTGGTCGGTGGTCTGGACGCGGTGCCGCTTCAGGAACGTCCGGTACCGGTGCGCCAGCGCCGACATGACATGGTTCTTCCAGAACGCCTCGCTCTTGAGATAATTCCGGTACGCAGCGCCATCAGAGAACATGTCGAAGTCCATGTGCTCCTGCTGCAAGCGGATCGGCAGCTTGTAGATCCGCGCAATCGGCACCACGACCTTGAAGAACAAGTCAGGGTACATGTAGACGCTCTCGTGGCTGTCGATGTGGCTCGGCTCGATGCCCGCCGCAATCACCTTGTCGATCTGCGCGCGGAACTCCTCGTACACCTGGATCATGCTGATGGTGCCGAGGATCAGCCGTTGCAGGAACGGTTTACGCCGGAAGAAGTAGCCGTTCTCGTCAACCAGCGTGTGCACGCGATCCTGCGGCAGGATCGGCATACCGTGGGTCAAATTCAGGTGAACGCCAATGGCGAGATTCGGGTACTTCTTCGAGAGCGCAACAGCGTGATCGAACGCCCAGAAGTTCGCCACCATGGTGGTACTCGTCACGATGCCGTGGGCGTGAACCTCCACGATGCCCTCGTTGATGCCCTCGGTCAGGCCCAGCTCATCCGCATTTACGATCAGCGATCGTCGCATGTTCTATCCGTTCGGGAAGCATTGGAAGCAGTCGCGCCAGCCACTCGACGCTTCGGGTTGAAAGCCCCTGGTGAACTGGCAGTACGAGGATACGGTCGCGTAGCCACGCGGCGTCAGGGTTCTGTTCCAGATCGACGCTCGCCGGCAGATGCTCCCAGTACGTTCGCACGTTGACGCCGAGTTGTAGCAGGCGGTCCCGCCAATGGTCGCGGTCTTCGGCCACTAGCGGCAAGCCCAGCGGGCAAACGCCAGCCGGCAACTCGTCGAAGAGCGGCTGCGCCCAGGAGAGGGTACGGCAAACCGTCAACAACCGCCCGTAATGCTGACGACGGCGGGCGACGACCAGGGCAGCATCGGCACGTTGCAGCAGCCGCCACGCCAGCGCCGAGCCGGCCTTAACCGCGACCGGGCCGGCGCTTACCTGGGTGTGCATACTGCGGCGCAAGCCCGGCCGCTGAAGCAGCGCCAGCCGTGGCGACCAGCCGATTGCCTGCTCCATCGACCCGAGCGCCCGGTACGCCAGCCTCACGACCGAACGGGGAACTGATGGCCGCGTTTCGGGTCGCTCAGGCACGAGGTCTGGCCGGTTCGCCGACAGCAGCCCGCCGTCCGGCAGCGGCAGCGACTTCCAGGGACTGAAGATGGCAAGGTCGCCGTACGACCCGAGCGGCCGGTCGCCGAGCCGGCTGTAGAGCGCGTGGGCGCAATCTTCGATCAGGGCTACGCCACGCCTCGCGCACAGTTCGCGGACAGCCTCGACCGGACCGGGGAAGCCGAGGTAGTGGATCAGCACGACGGCCTTCGTCTCCGGCCGGATCGCCGCCTCAAGCCTCGCAAGGTCCGGCCTAAGGCGACGGCTGACGGGGTAGTACGTCGGCCGTGCCCCGACCGTTTCCACCGTCGTCACCACCGACTCGCAGAGGTAGGCCGGCAGCAGCACCTCGTCGCCCGGCCCGACGCCAATCGCCCGTAAGCCAGCCAAGAGCGCCGCCCGGCCGCTCGCAAAGAACAACCCGGCCGGTTGAACTCCCGACGCAGGTGCAGGCTGCAGCAGTCCAACGAGGTCCGAGAACGTCAGTGGCGGATCGGGCGCAAGGTAGGGCATCAGCGGAGCAACCCGAAGTGGGCGCGACCCGGCGCACGAGGAGTGCCCCCCACCCCCGACCCCACACGAACGACGAGGCCCCTCAACTGCGGTTGGATCCCCGTGTCCCTCGCAAGCGGGAGAGGGGAGGAGATCGGGTGTGCGGCGCCTACCAGTGGTTTCGACGGGGCCGATACAAGGTGGTTCCCCCTCTCCCGCTTGCCGGGGAGGGGGTCAGGGGGTGGGGGGTGAACCACGCACCTGATGCGCATTATTCCGCCGGCCCGGCTGGCTCGCCGGCCTGCGATGGCACCGCAGTCCGGCTCAGCAGCGTCCTGGCGCGACCGAGCCAGTGCCGGCGTGCACGCTGGAGCAGCGGCGACGACCGCGCTCGCCGTCTGGCCTTCTGCGCCCCGACCAGCGCCGCGAAGGCCGCCTGTCCCCGCAGTGTCGGCGCTCCCACCACGACGTTGACTGTCTCGCGGTCCTCGGACGCCCAGCGGGCTTTGTACGTCTCGTCGACAAGCATGAAGTCGAACCGCTTCAGGCCCAGGCTGTACGCGCGCTGCACCAGATGCGACAGCAACAGCGTGCTCGGAGCCAGAGCGGCCAGCGAAGGCTCCCAGGCCGGGACGTAGTAGTAGTAGGTGTCACGGTCGATGAATCCGAGGCTGCCGGCAATGGCCCGCCCGCCGACCTCCAGCAACGTCAGGTCGAGCAGGCCACGGGCGGCGTACTTGGCGCAGGCGTCGGCGTAGAAGCGGCGGGCACTGGCAGACGACGAGAAGATGGTGGCGGTATGCTGCCCGTGCCAGCGCCGCGCGTGCAGCGCCGTCAGGATCGCCAGCGCCCGGCGGACCTCGCTGGGGCGGGTAGCCGTGCGGAACTCGACGGCTCCCTGTTCACCGAGCCGCCGCAGCCGCGAGCGTAGGTTGTAGCGGAAGCGGCCCGGTCGGGTCTTCAGGTAGTCGTCCCAGGTGCCATCAAGCACGATGCCCGGCCGGGTGTAGCCCGTCAAGACCGCGTGACGCATCCCGCGTGCCGCCGCCGCCTCAACCAGCTCCCCGACGGTTCCGGACTCGGCTGGGAAGCCGCGCAGATCGAGGGCGTCCCAGGCACCGCTGCGCTGCATCAGCCCATCGGCCAGCGTCGCCAACGCGGCCTCACGACGGTCGGAATCCGGCGGCAACAGCACGTCGAAGTAGTCGGACACGCCCAGCCCGAGCGGTCGCAGAACCGCCATGCCTCCGACCCACGCCCGTTCAATCGGGGCCAGCGCGATCACCTCGCCAGCATCCTCGACGGCGAACAGCAGCGGCTGTCCCGTGCCCAGGTGCTGACACCACGTCTGGAGCCATTCCGGCGTCAGGAACAGGCCTTCCGTGGGCGCAGCGCAACGGAGCCGCTCCCAGACGGCAGCGGCGCGCTCGTCGGCCGGCCACTCCACGCGCATCATTCGCACTTGTAGATCGCCTCGTAGCGCGCGGCCATCCGCTCCACCGAGTAGCATTCATGAACTCGCGTCCGGCCGTTCGCGCCCAGACGGGTCTGCAATGCCGGCTCCCGCAACAGCGTCAGCGCCCGACCGGCCACCTCGTCCAGGTCGAACGGGTTGACCAGGAACCCCGTTTCGCCGTCCACGATGGCCTCCGGGGTGCCGCCCAGGCGCGTCGCGATGACCGGCAGTCCCAGTGCCATTGATTCGAGGTTCACGGT
>JBBQBU010000568.1:0-3895 GCA_038318015.1 Chloroflexota bacterium
GCAGCGACGTGAGCAGCGGCTCGTGGCGCTCGTCGAGCGCGCCATCTACGGCTACCCGTCCAGTCCGTTCCTGACGCTGTTGCGCCATGTCGGCTGCCAGTTCGGCGACTTCCGCGCACTCATTGCTGCTGAGGGCAGTGAGGGTGGCCTACGCATCCTGGCCGACCGGGGCGTCTACGTCGCCTACGACGAGATGAAGGGCCAGCACGAGACGGTCCGGGGTAGCCTGCGCGTGCGCTTCCGGACGGACGACTTCGACAACCCGCTGGTTCGGCCGCACCTGTACCTGTACACCGGCGGCAGCGGGCGCGCTCCCAGCCGCGTGTCGTACTCACTGCCGTTCATCGAAGAGTGGGCGTCGTCTGGGGTGGTGGCGCAGGAGGCGCACGGCGTCGTCCGGCCGCGACAGGTCTGCTGGTGGCCGGTCCCCTGGGCGCAGATCCTGGCGTCGGCGCGCCTGGGCAACCCCACGCTCCGCTGGTTCTACCCGGTGCATCCGCTGCCGCCCATCGTCAGGCTGGCCGCGCAGTACATGGCCGCCGTGGGCCGGGCCGGCGGCGTCCGTTTGCCGCTGCCGGAGCGGTGCGACCTGGAGAACCCCGAGCCGCTCGTGCGGTGGCTGGCCGACGAACTCCGCAGCGGCGAGCCGATTGTGCTGTGGACGCTGACCGGGCTGGGAGCGCGGGCCGGCCTCGCCGCGACCCAGGCCGGCCTGGACCTGACTGGGGCAACCTTCCTGGTGGCCGGCGAACCCGTCACAGACGACCGGCGGCGGCAGATCGAGGCGTCCGGCGCGCGGCTGGTCGTGGTGTACGGCAGCATGGACATCTCGGCGTCCGGGTACTCGTGCGCCACGCCCCAGGCCGTTGACGACATCCACATGATGACGCACCGCTGCGTGGTCTATCCGCGCCCACGGGCCGCCGCGCCGGGCGGGCCGGTCGTCAACGCGCTGCTGGTGTCAACGATCAGCCCGTCCGTGCCGAAGATCGCCTTCAACACGGAGATGGGCGACTACGCCCGCCACGAGATCCGCGAGTGCGGCTGTACGCTGGGGGCGCTCGGGTTGCGGACGCACCTGTCGGAGATCCGAAGCTTCGAGAAGCTGACCGGCGAGGGCGTCACGTTCGCGCGGTCCAACCTGGAGCAGATCCTTGAACAGGTGCTGCCCGCAAAGTTCGGCGGCACCGGCCTGGACTACCAGTTGTCCGAGGAGGCCGCCCCGAACGGCGCAGCGAACCTCGTGCTGCGGGTCCACCCGGCGCTGGGTGAACTGGACGGGACGGCCATCCGGGCGCTGCTCCTGGCGTCGCTGGGCGGCGACAGCGTGCTCGACCAGTACCAGGCGCGCATCTGGCGCAACGCCGGCGCGCTGGAGGTACGCTGCGAAGCGCCCATCGCGACGCGCGGCGGCAAGGTGCCCCCCGTCCGGCTGCTCGAAGACGCCAGCCGTACCGGCACGCCATCATAGGAGACGGCCGGGACTGTCCGGCATCTTGAGCAGCGACAGGCGGGGAGAGCATGAGCAGCACGCGCGTCATCGGGGTAGCGATCCAGGGAGCGGGCACGGTGTCTACCGGCCACCTCCGGGCCTATCTGAAGAACCCGCACTGTCGGGTCGTCGCCATCGGCAGCCGCACCAGCGAGGGCGCTGCCGCGAAGGCCCGTGAAGTCGGCCTGGACCCCGCCGCCATCGGCATCTACGACGACTTCTCGGAGCTGTTGGCTCATCCAGGTCTGGACGCCTTGTCCATCTGCACGCCGCACATGCGGCACCCTCAGGAAACCATCATGGCGGCGCAGGCCGGCAAGCACATCCTGATCGAGAAGCCGGTCGCCACGAACCTGGACGACCTTCGGGCGATGGACGCGGCTGTCACGGAGGCGGGCGTCCGGACGGTGGCCGGCTTCGTGCTGCGCTGGAACCCACTGACGCTGGCAGCTAAAGCGATGCTGGCGGAAGGGTTGCTTGGCGACCCGATCTACATTCAGACGGACTATTGGCACAACGGCGAGGTGTCCGGCTACCCGCGCGCCGCCGGCCGCCTGTACCGCGCCACCATCGATGCGATGCTCGGAGGCGGCTGTCACGCCGTCGATCTGGCGCGCTACTTGATGAGCAGCGATATCGTGGAGGTCACGGCGCTGGAGACGACCGCACTGGACGGCCTGCCGAAGCCGGCCAATCAAGTGGCGCTGGTGCGGTTCGCGAACGGCAAGGTGGGTAAGGTGTCGGCCATCACCGAGCCGTGGATTCCGTACCAGTTCAACCTGGATCTGCTGGGGACGGACGGCGGCCTGCGTGACAACCGCTTCTACAGCCGTAAGCTGCCCGGCGTGCTGGACTGGACGACGTTCCCGACGGTGCTGCCGAACAGCGGCCTGGTGGGGCACCATCCGTTCGAGGGCGAGATCGACCACTTCATCCGGTGCGTGCAGGATGATGTGGAGTCACACGCCAGCCTGCATGACGTAGTGAACACACACGCCGCCTGCTTCGCCATCTCGGAGTCGAGCCGGCAGGGCGGGCAGCCGGTCCGCGTGCCGCTGGTGGCCGACCGCGCGTAGTCGGTTCCCGTGCCGCTGATGGCTGACCGCACGAAGCTGCACTGGGGCACCACTTGCTGTGCCCCAGTGCTTCACTCGCCGAGACGGTAGTGCCGGCCGCTCATGCACATGCTGCCCCGGACACGCAAGCGCAGCTATCGTTCGTGCCCGCACTTCCTCGGTCGTCAGGAAGCCGTTGCCGATGCGCTGGGGCATATGCCTGCTCGTCCCGCACTTCCCCGGTCGTCAGGGCGCCGCATACGAGGGTGACGGCTCCGGCCGGTAGCGTCTCAGGATCGCCTGATGTACCTCTGCCCTTCGGGGCACCACAGGTGAGAAGAAGCACCGCTGCGACTGCAGGACTCCCCTCGCCCGCGCACGGGAGAGGGGGGCGGGGGTGAGGGGATGCCGCCTGCCGTCTTGTTCGAGGGCAGCGCCTGGGTCAGTCCCCGCCGCCTCCGTCTCCGCCGCCGCCCTAATCGCCGCCGGAGTCTCCGCCCGAATCCCCACCGGAATCGCCGCCGTCCCAGCCGCCGGAGTCGCTGGCAGAAGACGGCTCGTTCCAGTTCGTGTCCCAGGAACTGGAGTCATCGAAGCTCCAGCCAGAATCGCCGCCGTAGCCACTGTTGAGCATCTGGTGGCTGTAGAGGATGGTGGACCCAAGCAACGCGGCCATCAGCGCCGTCTCGATGCCGCTGCCCCACCGGTGTTCGTAGGCCGCGTCTTCGCTGGTCAGGTCGGAGACGCGCCGGTTCGCCTGGGCGCGCTCGTGGGGTGCAAAGACCTCGTCGACGAGGTTGCAGGCGCGCACCAGCCCGATCAGCGCAGCCGTTCGCGCGTCCGGTGCCTGCTCCCCGAGGATGGTGGTCCGGACGCGCTCGCGAACCCGCTGTTCGGCGGCAGCGTCCGCCAGCGGGAAACTGCGCTTCGAGAAGACCCACAGGATGCGGCGCTCGCGGCGCTCCAGGATGCCCTTCGCGACGAGTTGCTCCAGCAGGCGGTCCTTCAAGCGCGGCATCCGGCGGGCCAGCCGGCCCACCCAGTAGCTGGGCAGGCGCGGGCGATCCGCGTCGGCGATGCGCTGGAGCGCCTCGTCGAAGATCTCGTTGCCGGTCGGCGTCAAGTCCGCGTTCAGGGTGCCGTCTGCGTTCTCGCGCAGGTGGCCCGTCAGCCCCAGTTCCAGCAGCACCGCGCCGATGAGCGCGCCGTTCAGCACCGAGGCCGCCGCTGGTATCACCGTGCCGTTCTCGTCATGCAACGCGAGTAGTAGTAGCTCCTCGGGCAGAGTAGGCTGCATCTTGATCCCCTTTGTGCGTCCGCCTTCGGCAGGCCCAGCAGACGCCAGTCC
>JBBQBU010000569.1:0-3893 GCA_038318015.1 Chloroflexota bacterium
CTCAACGGGGACCGTGACGGCGCTGCGCGAGCCGGCCGGGCCGGGTATCCGCATTGATGGCGCGCTGGAGATGGGCAGCGAGATCACCCCGCTCTACGACTCGCTGATGTCGAAGCTGATCGTCTGGGCCGAGGACCGCCCGCGTGCGATTGAGCGGATGCAGCGGGCGCTGGCCGAGTACCGCGTGCTGGGCGTCCGCACGACGATTCCGTTTCACCGCTGGCTGATGGCGCACCCGCCATTTGTGGCCGGCGACCTTGACACCGAGATGGTCGCGCGGGACTGGCAGCCGACTAGCGAGCCGCCGACCGAGACAGTCGAGCAGGCGGCAATCCTGGCCGTGTTGTCGGAGCATCTGAGCGGCGGCACCCAGCACGTCCCTACCGCCACGAGCGATGAGACTGGCCGCTGGCTCGCGTTTGCGCGCCGGGCCGGGCTGCGGGTGCCCTGATGGCGAACCTGAACAGCGAAGCGAACGGCAGCGCCAGCGGCGAGAGCAGGGTGCTATCAACCACCACTTATCGCGTACAGGTCGCCGGGCGGACACTCTCCATCGCCATCACTGAGCGCCAGGTAGGCGCGCAAGCGACCACGCAATACGTCCAGGTCGGGGATGGCCCGGTGCGGCCGGTCGAGATCCTGGCGCAAACAGCCGACGGCGGCCTGAGCGTGCTGGTTGGCGGCGTGGTCCTGCACGGCCTGGTCGGCCAGCGCGGCAAGCACGGGCTGACTGAGGATGCCGTCACAGTGGTCGTGGATGGACAGACGCTGGAAGCGGTGGTGCAGGATGAGCGCGCGGCGCGGTTGGCGAGCGCGGCAGCGGCCGGACGTCCCCACAGCAGCGTGACGGCCATCCGCGCGCCGATGCCGGGGCTCGTGGTGGCAGTACCTGTGGCGGTGGGGGAGCAGGTGGCGCGCGGCACGACGCTGGTGGTGCTGTCGGCCATGAAGATGCAGAACGAGTTGACCGCTCCCGCCGATGGCACCGTCACCGAGATTGCCGTGAGCGCCGGCCAGACCGTTGACCAGAATCAGGTGCTGGTGCGCCTGGAGTAAGCCGGGCCCGCGCACGCACTGGCTCGACGGCTGCTCGCGAACGGGCCATTCGTCATGCAAATGTGGGAACATGCTGCCGTTGCGGTACGGTGGAGCCGACCCTTACGATATGTGACAACCCCAAGATGCTAGGCGCTTGCTTGCATTCTTAGCATATACGAAGTATCTTTACCAGCGTCCAATAAATCGGACGGAAGGTACACCCATGCATCGCTCCCTCACTCGTCGTCGTCTGCTCGGTTTGATGCTCGCTGGTTCTGCGGCCGCGTCCGTCTGGCCGCTGATGGCCGCGAAAGCCTCCCTGGCCGCGCAGAATGTCATCCTGACGCTCTACAACGCCCAGCACGTCCCACTGGCCGAGGCCTGGGTGGCCGACTTCACGAAGATGACCGGCATCAAGGTGCAGGTACGCTCCGGCCGAGACCTGGAGCTTGCCCAGGTGCTGGTACAAGAGGGCGACAGCTCACCGGCCGACGTGTTCATCACTGAGAACTCTCCGGCGATGTCGGTGGTCAGCAACGCAGGCCTGTTCGCTCCGGTTGACGCCGCGACTCTAGCCCAGGTGCCGGCGCAGTTCGCGTCGCCGGTGGGTGACTGGATGGGCATTGCCGCCCGTACGACCGTCTTCGTCTACAACCCGTCGCTGCTGCCGGCTGGGTCGCTGCCAGTCTCGCTGATGGACTTGGCCGCCCCTGAGTGGCAGGACCGGTTCGGCATTGCGCCGGCTGGTGCCGACTTCCATGCTATTGTGAGCGCCGTGCTGCAACTAAAGGGGCCAGAAGCGACTGAGGCGTGGTTGGCGGGACTGAAGGCGAACGCCCGCACCTACAGCGGCAATCGCGTCATCATGAGTGCCGCCAACAAGGGGGAAATCCAGGGCGGCATCATCTACCACTATTACTGGTATGGCGACCGCGCCGAGTCTGGCGCGAACAGCGCGAACGTGGAACTGGCCTACTTCGGCGGCAGAGATCCAGGCGGCTTCGTGAGTGTGTCCGGTGGCGGCGTCCTGAAGTCGAGCAAGTACCCGGCCGAGGCTCAGATGCTGCTGGCGTACATTACCGGCAAGGGCGGCCAGCAAGTGCTGTCTGACAGCAACGCGCTCGAATATGCCATCGCCAGCGGCGTGCCGGCCCACCCGTCGCTCAAGCCATTGAGCGAGCTTGATCCGCCCTACGTGGACCTCTCACAGCTCAACGCCCCGAAGGCGATTGAGTTGATGCAGAAGGTCGGGCTGCTCTGAGGCGACCGGTGGCAAGCGTTCTTCCCGCCCGACCCGCTCATCGGCCACGCGCCGCCTCATCACCGGCCGCCGGATTTCGCTTGCCGTCCTCGGCCCTGGCAGGGGTGCGCCTTGACGCACTCCTGCCGTGGTTGCTGCGCCTGCTGACGCTCGCCATCGTCGCCGTCTCATTAATCCCGCTCGGGTTCGTGCTGGTCTACACGGCGGCGACCGGCTGGCAAGAGGCCTACAACCTGCTGGTGCGCCCCCGTGTCGGGGAACTGCTGTGGAACACGGTGCGGCTGTCGATTGCGACCACGCTTGCCAGTGCGCTGATCGGCCTGGGCACCGCCTGGCTCACGGAGCGGGCGGCCCTGCCGATGCGTGGTTTCTGGCGAGTGCTGCTGGTGGCACCGCTGGCCGTCCCGTCGTTCGTTCACGGCTTCGCCTGGGTCTCGTTGACCTCGGCGGTGGAGGGGTACGCGGGCGCTGTCCTCATCATGACGCTTTCGCACTATCCGTTCGTGTACCTGCCAGTGGCAGCGGCGCTACGCGGCATCGACCCGGCCTATGAGCAGACTTCGCGGTCGCTGGGGCAGGGGCCGTGGCGCACCTTTCGCCTGATTCTGCTGCCGCAGTTGCGTCCGGCCCTGGCTGGCGGCACGCTGCTGGTGTCACTGCACTTGCTGGCCGAGCTTGGCGCACTGGAGATGCTGCGCTTCCAGACGTTTACCACCGCCATTTACGAGCAGTTCCAGTCCACGTTCAACAGTCCCGCCGCCAACATGCTGGCGAGCGTCCTCGTGGCAGGCTGTCTGCTCGCGCTGCTGGCCGAATTGGCAGTGCGCGGCCGGCGGCGGTATGCCCGCGTCGGGGCAGGGTCGGCGCGTGCGGTAGCGCCGGTGCGGCTCGGCTGGCTGCTGCCACTGGTGCTGGTGCTGCTGGTCGGGCTGGCCGTCCTGTCGCTGGGGGTACCGCTCGGCACGTTGGCGTACTGGCTGCGCGTCGGCACCTCGACGGCGTTCCCGCTGCCGATGCTGCTCTCGACGACGCTCAGCTCCGTGTCGCTGGGGCTGGTCGGCGCGGCGGTGACGGTCGTGCTGGCGCTGCCAGTGGCATGGCTAGCGGTGCGTCGGCCGGGGCCACTGAGCACCGTGGCCGAGCGCGCGACGTACATCGCCCATGCGCTGCCGGGCATTGTGGTGGCACTGGCGCTGGTGGCCGTGACGATCCGTGCAGCGCGCCCGCTGTACCAGTCGATGCCGCTCCTGGTGGCGGCCTACGCCATCCTGTTCTTCCCGCTGGCCCTGGTGAGCATTCGCACCGCGCTCTCGCAAGTGCCGCCGGTCTTTGATGACCTCGGGCGCTCGCTCGGGGCGTCGCCGCTGACGGTGCTGCGCCGGCTTACGCTACCGTTGATCGCACCGGGCCTCGGGTCGGGCGCAGCACTGGTCTTCATCTCGGTCACAACCGAACTAACGGCGTCGTTGCTGCTGTCACCCATCGGCACCCAGACGCTGGCGACGCGCTTCTGGAGTCACGCCGAGAGCATCGCCTACGGCGCGGCGACACCGTACGCCGCGCTGATGGTTATCATCTCCGTGCCGATGACGTA
>JBBQBU010000570.1:0-3868 GCA_038318015.1 Chloroflexota bacterium
CAGGCAAGGCGCCAGTGCTGCTTCGGCGGTCTGGCGTTGCTGTCGCTCTCGCGCCTCCTGCGGGCCAATAGCTCAGTTGGTTAGAGCGCAGTCCTGATAAGACTGAGGTCCCCGGTTCGAATCCAGGTTGGCCCACCCATACTCGGTTGCGATCTCTTGCGTAGCGCGCCCTTGGACGCTTCAATGTGGCAGCGCCCAGTCGGGAGACTTCCCATAGTCGCGGAAATCTCGGCCTTGACCTCGGTCGGCTTTGACCCGGCTGCGCTCCCCGCTCCCGGTCGGCGACAGTTCCGCACGGAGTCCAGTGGGCGCGATTGTGCGTTCGCTGGCCGCTCTGGTGGCATGTTGCGCTACAATGCGCGCGTTTCTCGTTCGGCTGTACCGCAGGGATCGCACCGTTCCGAAGCACTGGTGATGTTGGCTCGATGTGGCGTGCTTCGAGGGGCGGTCAGTATGAGCGGCACGGGACTGGGTAGGGTTCCGCCATCGCGATGAGTGATCTTCACGTCCGCCGTTCCGTCTGTCCGCACGACTGCCCCGACGCCTGTGGCATGTTGGCGTGGGTCAAGGATGGTCGCATTGTGCGGGTGGCCGGCGACCCCGAGCATCCTGTGACGCGTGGTGCCATCTGCGGGAAGGCTGCGCGCTACGCCGAGCGTCTGTACAGCCCTGACCGCGTACTGTATCCGCAACGGCGCGTCGGGCCGAAGGGTGCGGGCGAGTTCGAGCGCACAACCTGGGATGAGGCGCTGGGCACCATTGCCGAGCGCTTCCAGGTCACCATCCGCGAGCACGGTGCTGAGGCGATTCTGCCGTACAGCTTTGCCGGCAACATGGGCGTGACGAGCATTGGGAGTATGGACCGCCGTCTGTTCCACAAGCTCGGGGCGAGCCAGCTCGCACGAACGGTTTGTTCCGCCGCTGGCAATGCGGGTTTCGGGTACTCGGTGGGTGCGAATCGCGGCACCGACCCCGAGACGACAGCGCAGGCGCGGTACATTGTCGCCTGGGGCAGCAACCTCGCGTCGGTCAACATGCACCAGATGACGTACGTGCGGCAAGCCCAGCGGGCTGGAGCGACGTTCGTGCACATTGACGTGCAGCGGAACCGCACCACAGCGTTTGCCGACCAATTCGTCCAGCTACGGCCGGGCACGGATGCTGCGCTGGCATTGGGGATGATGCACGCCATCGTTCGGGACAGTCTGTACGATGCGGCGTATGTGGCGGCGCACACCATTGGGTTTGACGCGCTGGCCGAGCGGGTGCAGGAGTACCCTCCGGAGCGCGTTGAGCGTATCACGGGCGTGCCTTCCGCCGTCGTCGAATGCCTGGCGCGGGAATACGCGACTACCCGTCCGGCGTTCATACGGATAGGCAACGGCCTCCAGCACCACGATAACGGCGGCATGGCCGTGCGGACCATCGCGTGCCTGCCGTCACTGGTCGGCTCCTGGCGGGATGTCGGGGGTGGCGCGCTGAAGAGTAACCTGGGCTATGCGGCGATGAACGATGCGGCGTTGATGCGCCCTGATCTTCTGGCTGGGCGGTCGCCGCGGACCATCAACATGAACGAACTGGGGCAGGCGCTGACGACGCTGAACGACCCGCCGATGCAGGCGCTGGTGGTGTACAACGCAAATCCCGCAGTCATCGCCCCTGATCAGACGCAGGTGCTGGCTGGTTTAGCCCGCGACGATCTGTTTACGGTCGTGCATGAACAACTCCTCACCGACACGGCCCGCTACGCTGATATCCTTTTGCCTGCAACGACCCACTTTGAGCAGACAGACCTCTATACCAGCTTCTGGCACCTCTACGTGCAGCTTGCCGAGCCAGCGGTGGAGCGCATGGGTGAGGCAAAGCCCAACGTCGAGTTCTTTGCCCTGTTAGCCCGGCGGCTAGGATTTGCTGATGCATGCTTTCAGGATGATGCTGAGACGATGATCGACCAGGCACTCAACAACCCGGCCAATCCATTCTTGCAGGGCATCACCCTTGACCGGCTGAAGGAAGGCGGGCCGCTACGCCTGCACGTGGAGTCGCCGCACCCAGCCTACGCCGATGGCGCATTTTCGACGCCCTCGGGTAAGGTGGAACTGTTCTCGGCGCAGATGGCGCGGGACGGCCTCGACCCCTTGCCGACGCACACGCCGTTGATTGAGGGGGGAGATGGGGAGCACCTGCCCGTTGGTGCGTACCCGCTGGTGTTTATCACGCCCCCCAATCATTTCTTCTTGAACTCGACCTATGCCAACATGCCGTCGAACGTCCGCTCTGAGGAGCGGCCGCGTCTGGAGATCAACCCGGCGGATGCACGAGCGCGCGGCATCCTCGACGGCGACGCCGTGCGGGTCTTCAATGGACGTGGCGACGTGCAACTCGAAGCGTCCCTGACCGACGATGTGCGGCCAGGGGTCGTGGCGAGTCGCGGGCTCTGGTGGGGGAGGCATTCACCCGGCGGTCTTGGCGTCAACGCGACCACACCGCAGCGGTTAGCGGATATGGGTGGGGGCGCGACGTTCTTCTCAAACCTGGTGCAGGTCGAGCAGTGCGAGGCTCACCAGTTCGAGCGGCGCGAGAGCGCTGGGGCCGGTGTCCGATGATCGTCCGTGCGATCAACCAGCCGTTGCCCGAAGCCACGCGCGGGCCATGAGAGGAGACGACGCATGGCCGATCAGCAGCGTATCGACACCACGACTTCTGGTGACAAGCAATATCACGAGAGCGCCCTACGAGCGGGCTTGCCTCGTGCAGAGTAGGAGACGGTAGGAGAAGGGATGGCTAAGAGCCTCAAAGAAGCGCTGATGGAGAAGTTTGCGGACCTCCAGCAGCTAGGAATCGCCCCCACGACGGCCCCCGTTGAAGATGACGGGCCGGCTGTCACCGTGGAGATGGGCTCAGACAATTATGGTGACGGCGGCCGTCGCCAGCGCTCCAATCGGGGTGGGATGTACGACGATGATCGGCGCGGCATGGACATGCCGTTCCGTGGCCGCGCGAATCGCGGCGCTCCGACCGGTCCTGGCGGCCGTCCGGTGCGTAGTGGTGAGCGTGGCGGGCCTGACCGTGGCCGTGGTGGCCCTGGCGCTGGTGGCGAACGCTTCCGTCGTCCGGACCGTGGTGGCGAGCGGGCAGCCCTTGAGGGGATGCCGTCGCCGATGACCGGGCCGCGTCCGCCGTTCGGTGATCGGCCAATGGCTCCGCGTCCGCCGTTCGGTACTGGCCCTGGTGGCCCACGCCCGCCGTTCGGTGATCGCCCGCCGATGGGGCCGCGTCCAGGTGGACCAGGTGGTCCTGGTGGCCCGCCAATGGGTCCGCGCCCGGCCGGTCCGGGTGGCCCCGGTCCGATGGGGCAGGGTCCGGATCTGCGCGCGCAGCAGGCTGCCGAGCGTCGGCGGCGTGAGGCCGGGCAGCGGGATGAGCTTCTTGCGCTCATCGCGACGCATGGCGGCGTTGAGGCGACTCCAGAAGTCTACGACAAGTTCCTGTCTGACCTGACGGTTGAAACGGGCGCGCTGCCAGAGATTGGCCGGGTCATCGACGCTATCAAGATAGCGAAGAGCATTGAGGCAGCGAAGGTCGGCAACGCCGTGCGGGCACTCTTCCGCCGGCCGCGGCCGCGACCGGCCGGGGCACCGGCTGGTGGCCCACCGCGACCGGTCGCTGCGGCTGCACCAGCAACGGGAGCACCGGTCGCGCCGGCCGCTGAGGCTTCGGCCCCGGCAGCACCTGTCGCTGAAGCTTCGGCTCCCGTCGCGCCGGCCGCTGAGGCTTCGGCTCCGGCAGCACCTGTCGCTGAAGCTTCGGCTCCCGTCGCGCCGGCCGCTGATGCGTAGGCTCCCGTCGCACCAGTCGCTGAGTCTCC
>JBBQBU010000571.1:0-3858 GCA_038318015.1 Chloroflexota bacterium
GCCTGGACCCAGATTTCCGGCTCCTACGCCACGCACAACGTCATCGCGGCCGACCGGCTGGTAAAGCTGCCGGACGGTCTCAGTTTCAAGGACGGCGCGGCGGCCATGCTCCAGGGCATGACGGCGCACTACCTGACGCACTCCACCTACCAGTTGAAGCCCGGCGATACCTGCGTCATCAGCGCGGCGGCCGGCGGCGTGGGACTGCTGTTCTGCCAGATGGCGAAGATGCTCGGCGCGCGCGTCATCGGCACGGTCAGCACCGAGGAGAAGGCTGAACTGGCCCGCGCGGCCGGTGCCGACGACGTGATCCTCTACACGCAGCAGGACTTCGAGGCCGAGGTCAAGCGCCTGACTGATGGCAAGGGTGTGGAAGTCGTCTACGACTCGGTCGGCAAGGATACGTTCGACAAGAGCCTGAACTGCTTGAAGCCGCGCGGCATGCTGGTGTTGTTCGGGCAGGCCAGCGGCCCGGTCGCGCCGTTCGACCCGCAGACACTGAATGCGAAGGGCTGCCTGTACCTGACGCGCCCGCGCCTGGATGTCTACATCGAGAGCCGCGACGAACTGGTGGAGCGGGCCGGCGACGTGCTGGGCTGGATCGCTAGCGGCAAGTTGAAGCTGCGGGTGGAACATACCTACGGCCTGGCCGAAGCGGCGCAGGCGCACAACGATTTGAACGGCCGCAAGACGACGGGCAAACTGGTGCTGCTGCCCTGACATCCGCCGACGCGTGCCCCCGCTCCCACCGTGCGGCAGCGGGGCACGCGTCGGGTCAGTCGGGAACCAGGAAGCGGATGTCGGCGCTCGTGGCGGCGGCCAGGAACCCGAGCAGCCGGCCGCCTTCCTCTTCCAGCTCCGCCCGGTCGGCAGGAAGCAGCGGTCCGAACGGCTCGATGCTGAGCAGGGCCGCCTTGCGCTCGCGCGTCAGCCTCCAGATGCCGCGCACGAACCCGTCGATCAGTACGCACGAGACGTAGCCGTTTTCCATCAGGGTCAGGCGGCGGTGGCTCTCGTCCACCACGCGGCTGCGGTCGGCGTACCCGAGCAGCGCGTTGTCGTACTCCACCATGAACCGGACGGGCGCGGGCGTCTCGGGATCGGGCAGCGGGCCGTCCGGCACGTCAAATAGCTCCTTGCCAGCCTCAGTGCGGAAGGTGCGGAGGCGCGGCCGGAGGCGCTCCAGGTGCGGACGGACGCCCGTCAGCCCGCCCCACGCCTGCATGTCGAGCGCCGAGGCCGGGCCGTACGCCGCCAGGTACCGCACAATCACCGCGTCGATGGCCGCTGTCGCCGTAGTGGCAGTTTCAACGTCAGTTGACGGGGTATCGGCGGCCTGCCCGGGTGCGGGGTTGGCGGCGAACGTCGTCGGGACCGGCTGCCCGAGCCAGGCGTCGGCGGTGCTCCAGGCCGGCCGGCCGCTGCCGCCCCACAGGCCACGCGGCGGCACCTGCACCAGTGGCACGAGGTACTGCACCGCGTAGGCCAGCGACTGCGCGTCGTACTCCGGCCAGCGGGCGTGCAGGACCGTCCGAAGCTCCATGCTGGTGCGCGACTGTTCGTCCAGCAGGGCGCGGCCGGCCGCCAGCAGCGCACCGAGGTCGATGCCCGCGATGCGGCGGCCGTAGGGGCTGGCCTTGTAAAAGCAGCGCGCCAGCACCGGCTGGATGACCGGCCGCAGGGCCACGCAGTCGGCGTCGGTCACGAGATGGATGGTGGCGCGCATCAGCGACGTGCGGACCGCCTGCCGACCCGCGATCAACGCAGACAGGTCGTGCGGCTCAAACCCCTCCAGGCGCGACCACAGCCCGAGGTACGGATTGCTGGGCACCTGCGCCTGCATCCCCAACAGCCACGCGACGGCGTCTCTGACGGGCCGTCGCTGACGACGCAAGAGCATCTGCCGGTGGAGGGTGGCGCGGTTCAGAGCGCGTCGGCTCAGCACCGACCCCGGCTCGGGGTGGGTCAGAGAAGAGATGATCTGTGCGTCGGCGTACTGCGACGACGGCGCGCTCTGGGCAGATGTCTGGCGGCTCATGCGGACAGCGTACCACCGAATGCGGGCATTCCTGGCCCGCGTTCCGGCACAGTTCTGGCTGTCGGCTGCAACCTTCCAGGCGTGCGCGTCGTCCTATCTCCACGCGGCTTACGCACGCCGTTCGATGACCAGGCTGGAAGGACTACCCGGACGTGTCGGAACTCTGGATTGTGCTGTACCTCGGTGGGGCATTCATCGCGACGCTGGCCGCCGAGTTCCTGGCGGTGTTGATTGGCGGGGCGCTGACCTATGCGCACCAGCGGCGCATCTCGCGGACGGGCAAGGTGTACCTTGCGCTGGCCTGCCCGCTAGTGCCGCTGGCCGGGCTGTTGGCCACCGTGCAGATGCTCTTCGGCTGGACTACAGACTTCACCAACGTCCTGGTGCTGCTCGGTTCGGCACTCGTCGCGCCGATGCTGTTCCTGCTGACGGTGGCGGCGTTGCTCTTCCCCGTCAAAATGGCGTTGCGGGCGGCGGCGCGCCACCGCGAGCGTGTCTCGCCGGTCCACCGCGCCAGGGCCGCCCTGCGCCGTGGGGAGATCCGCGAGGGGTTCCACTGGCACGCCCAGGCGGGAACCGTCTCGGAGATCCGCAAGGCCATTGTCTCGCGGGTGCCGAACTGGCCGGTCCGCGCGACGCTGCTCGACGCGATCAGCGAACTGACGGCGCTGGAGCGCGGCTCGCAGGCGGCCGGTGGCGTCGGTGCGCTGCTGCCGATTGCGACCGGGTTCGGGCAGGGCGCGCGCGACGCGCTGGAAGCGTTGTGGGGCAGCGCCGAGCGCATCGACGCGGTGGCGGCGCAGGGATACATGTCCGGCGCGATTGAGCGTGGCCTGGAGCGCGAGCGCGAGAAACTGGAGCGCGTCTGCGACGTGGCGCGGCAGTCTCGGGAGCGCCTGGCCGAGTTGACGCTCTCAACGGGCGGGCAGGGCGACCTGGACGCGGCCGCGCACGAACTGGTGCTGCTGCGCGAGGTCGCCCGCGACGTAGCCGACCTTTGACATGCTCTCGTTGGAGCATCGGATTCTAGACGCACCTCATGCTATGGACCTCAGACTCGGTGGCGCGATATCCCAGAATAGATCCCCGGCAGGGCACCTCTTCACCTTCTTATAACGGTGTGCCGAATCTTGAATTTTAGGCTTCAGCATGTCCATCCAGTGTTCGATCCGGGAAAATTCTCCGGGGTACCGCTCTTTTGGGTCGATATCATTCATCTCAGCATATCTGCGAATAATGAACGCTACGGTGTCAGCCAGTTGAATGAGCGGAGCATGTGATGAATCAACAAAGAATGAAGTGTCTATGATTTCACCTAGTGCCTCCTCCTTTTTCTCCCTGGCGTAATAGGTATCACTCCATGTTGGTGGCGAGACAAGCAGATTCGCCAATGCGATTTCATGACCTGCTCCTCGATCAAATATCATGATAGTCTTACCCTTATTGGCTTTGATATTCCGGTTCGCCTTATTTACTGAAAGTGCAACGTGAAAAGCTTGCGAGAGCCATCGATATTGGAGCGCTCTAGCCATTGGACAGTTTGCCTGAAGCCTGCCGTCCCAGGAGAGCATATGTGTAGCACTAAACACTATTGAGATAGGCTTGCTTGAAAGAAAGTCTAGGACGTTTTCAATTGCTGACACACGCTTGACATCTTCACAGCCCTTCCATTCTTTTTGCCCGCCATAGGCATATGTCATGTGAAATTCAACGAGTTGAACGCCACAGGATCGGCTGACGGACGCAAGTAGCTTGCGCCATTCTCTCTTCATAGGTAACTGCCCAGGAGGAGTGTCTCGGGCAGCGGTGGGAGGTTGACA
>JBBQBU010000572.1:0-3855 GCA_038318015.1 Chloroflexota bacterium
CAAGGTTGTCTGACTCCCCATCATGCCGAAGATGCATCAACTGGGACTGTGCCTGCTCAACCTTCTTCTGAACGCGTGGGTTTCGAACGCTCAGTGATGCCTGTCGTCAAAACGGCGATCCTCGTGAGTGATACCCTTCCAACGGGATGGCGTGCGACTGGCTTGATTGCGCTCGACAAGCACGGACAGCGATTAGGTTCTCTCGTAGAGCGAGGCAGTCAAGGTAGGAAGCGCAAATGCGTCCGATGCAACGGCCCATCTCAGCGCACGTTTGCTATTTCCCCTCGCTATGGTTGGACCGGCGATCAAAATCTGTGCAGCCTGGCGTGCTTTAAGGTCGAATACCGAACAGACGAGCCTGCCAGGAAACTCTTTGATGACGGACAGTTGCTCCCCACTGGCTATCTTCCCAGCTTCGTCGTACCTCAGCAATTTCCGACACCGCTGCGTCAGACAGCACTAAGGCCGAATCACAGCACAGAGACGAAGAGTCGCGACATTCTTAAGTCGGTGTCTCTTTCGGCTCCAGCTCCCGCGCGCGCACCTCGTTGGAGCGCGGCAAAGTCTGCCAGTATCACTCGGCAGATTGACCGGATCACCGCAAAGGAGCAGTGGGAACACATCCACGGTGTGAATGTGCGAGGCATGGAATAGTCGGCTATCCCCAGCCCTGACCGGCGCAGGGTCAGGCGGACAGGCCGCGCGCGACGACTTCCTGAGCCACGTGCCGGTTCGCCTCGGTGATCTGCGGCTGCCGCTCCACCGCCTTGATGGAGTCCAGCGTGTTGTGCATCCGCTTCGGCAGCAGTTCCGGGCTTTGCTCGCGCCACTGGTGCCGCCAGCCTTCCGGCACCAGTTCCGGCAACTGTTGGCTGCTGACGGCCGCCCAGACGGCCGCCCAGGCGCGCGGCACCACCGTCCACAGGCCGTAGCCGCCGCCGCCCAGCGCGATCAGCTTGCCGTCGCACAGCTCATGCGACAATTCGTGCATGCGGACGGCCACGTGCTCGAAGGTCGGGGTGATGTAGTGCAGATGCGTCAGCGGGTCGATGGCGTGGCCGTCGCAGCCGTTCTGCGCCACGATGATGTCGGGCTTGAACGCGCGCGCCAGCGCCGGCACCACCAGATCAAAGCACTCTACGAACGACTCGTGGTTGGTGTACGGCTGGAGGGGCACGTTGATGGCGTAGCCCCGGCCCGCCCCTGAGCCGTACTCATCCGGATTGCCGGTGCCGGGAAACAGGTACCGCCCCGACTCGTGAAACGAGATCGTCAGGACGCCCGGGTCTTCGTAGAAGATCGACTGCACGCCGTCGCCGTGATGGGCGTCCGTGTCGGTGTAGAGAACGCGAAAGCCCTGCATCCGCAACCAGGCGATGGCGATGGCGCAGTCGTTGTAAACGCAGAACCCGGACGCCCGCCGGCGGTCCGCGTGATGCAGCCCGCCGCCGGGGTTGAACGCGTGCGTTGCTCGGCCGCTCACCACCAGTGCGGCGGCCACCAGCGACCCGCCGGCGACCAGCGCGCTCGCTTCGTGCATATCGGGGAAGACGGGGTTGTCGCCGCTCCCCAGCCCGAAGTCTTCCAGCGGGTTGGCCCACCGCGGCGCGTGCCCAAGCTCGCGGACGCGCTCCAGATAGTCGCGGTCGTGGGCGTACATGATCTCGTCGTCGGTCGCCATGCGCGGCTCGGCGCGGAACACGTGCGGCGCGTCCAGCAGGCCGCACGCCTCAATCAGCGATTCGGTCAGGGCGAGGCGGATCGGGTTGAGTGGGTGGGAATCGCTCAGTTTGTAGCCGAGGTAGTCCGGAGAGTAGACGAAGGCCGACCGACCGCTCACGATGCCGCCCCAGGTCGAGGATGCAGGCAGTATAGCGCGCACCCGGCGACTCCCCCGCTCCGGCGCGGTGAGGGGCCAACGCTACGGCGCGGGCACCGGCAGCGCCACGAAGTTGCCCGCCGTCAGCGTCCGGGCCTGCGCGCCGCCGTCCACCACCAGCATCTGGACCGCCCCGGCGCTCGGCCCGCCGAACAGCCGCTGCTCGCCGGGGATGCCCACGGCGTAGACCAGCGCGCTGCTGTCCGGTGCCCATAGCCCGTGCGAGGTGGCGTACTGGTCGAAGAAGGCCAGCAGCCGGATCTGCTCAAGCGACGGCGAGAACGGTCCGAGGCGTCGGGCGTTCGCACCGGCCGCGTCGGCCACATACCAGGCCAGGCCACGATTGCCCGGGTCCAGCGCCGCGAAGGCGAGCCGCTGGCCGTCCGGCGACCACGCGAACGCCACTACCAGATCCGCTGTCACCTGGGTCCGCGTGCGCCCGTCCGTCGTGACCACTTCGAGGCCATCGTAGGCGATGCGGTCCTGCTCGGAACGCTTGCTCCAGGCCAGGCGCGTCCCGTCACCGGCCAGCGCCAGCGCCGTGAAGCTTGACGTTGCCGCCAGCCGCGTCACGTCACCGCCTTCCGGGCTGACCACGCTGACGGCCGGCGCGCCGTCCGGACCCGGTGCCACGAACGCGACGGTGCGGCCGTCCGCTGACCAACCGGGCGTGCGGAACTCGCTGGGGATCACGCCGAGCGTGCGGTAGGAGTCCGGCTCACTGCCCGCCCGCCCCAGTCGGATGATGCCCAGTTCCGGCTTCGAGGTGCCGGACTGGCCGGTGCTGCCGACATGCACCAGCAGCGCCGTGCTGTCGGCCGACCAGACGTAGTAGAACGGGTTCCCGCGCCCGATCCGGCGGGTCGGCTCGGAGCCGCCGGTGTCCAGCAACACGAGATCCAGGTCATCCTCGCGCTGCACCAACATGGCAATCTGCCGGCTGTTCGGTGCCCACGCGAAGTAAATCGGCTCCTGGTCGTCGGCCTCCCAGACCTTGCGCGGGTCGGAGCCGTCCGGTAGCACCGTCCATAGTTGGGCCATGATGAGCGTGTCGGTGCTGCCCATCAGCATCCGCACGAACGCCAGCCGCGCGCCGTCCGGCGACCAGGCCGGCCAGTGTGCAGACGGCTCCTGGCGGCCGGGCGCGGCCTCCTGCGGCAGGTACGTCGCCACGTCGCTGACGCGCTGGGGGGTGCCGCCAGCCAGCGGCAGCACGGACACCTGCCCGTCCTCCGCCACGAATGCGGCACGGGCGGGCGGCAGCGGGCGGGGCTGCTTGCCCACCCCGAACGGCAACGCACCGCAGGCCGCCGCCGTGAGCGCCTGGAGCATGAGGCACCCGAGGACCACCAGCAACATCACGCGGCGCCGGGTTGTCCGGGTCGTCATAGGCGGCATGATCGCCCCGTCAGCACGGGCGCGTCAACGCCGGAAGACAGGCCGTCAGCGCAGCCCAGGCCGTTAGCGCAGGGCGTGAAAACGGCGGGCACAAAAAACGTGGCGATCCCCTACCGTGCCGGCACGGTAAGGGATCGCCACGTGACTGAATCAGGCTGCGCCGCGCTGTTGTGCGACGCGCTCTTGCTCGGCACGCCGTTGCTCAGCAAGGCGCTTCGGGGGCCGCCCCCGCCGAGGCTGGTCGTCAAAGAGGCCGGCCGTCTGCATCAACGACCGATTCTGAAAGGCATCAAAGAACGTCGGGCCGTTGCACCGAACACAGCGAATCTGCCTGCGATCACTGATCGGCACCTCAGCCTCGGAACCGCGCGCCAGATAGGTCATGGCGCTGTTAGGCGCGCCACGGTCGATCCGCGCGACGCCCGAGACGGTGCCGCAGTGGTAACAGGTGACATCCGCCTCCTGAAAGCTACGAATGGTTACTGGCATCCCGCATCCCTCCGCGGAACAGGTACTCAAGCAAGAATAACGCCAGCCTTCGGCCCGGTATTCCAATCGTGACTATCACAATTCCGTGT
>JBBQBU010000573.1:0-3846 GCA_038318015.1 Chloroflexota bacterium
CGGCGACGGGTCCACGAATGACAGGTTCTCTGGCTCGAAGGGGACCGGGCGGGTGGCCGGTGCGGCCGTCACCATGACCCGGCCGAAGGCGTGCAACCGGTCGTCTGGCCCTGGCCGGTCATGAATGCGGAAGTCGCCGCCGCCGCCGTACTGCCGGCCGAGCAGACTGGCATCGGCCAGGTCGAAGCGGTGCAGACGCCAGGTCCGCGTATTCTCGTAGTGGACCGTATCGGCACCCTTGTACACGCCGTCCCCGAGTGCTTCCGGGTCCAGGCTGTCGTACTCAATGGTGAAGCTGCCTTCGCCCTCGTCAAAGTACTCCACCAGCACCGTCAGCGGTTGCGCCTCGGTCAGTTGCAGGCGGCGGTCGATGGCGAAATGGAAGTAGCCCGTTCCATCGTCTTCTTCGCGGAAGGGGCGCGCGCCAGAGCGGCCCCGTTCTTCGGCCGGCATGCCCTGTTCGATGGGCTGATCGGCAAGGCGGCGCAAGTACGCATTCTGGCCGCTGCCCAGGTCGAACCAGGCGTCGCGGGCCTTCTCACTGCCTAGCTGGTGAAAGAGCGCCGTGTACCGCGCGGTGATGCCCAAATAGGTCCGGCCCGTCTCCTCCGTCTCGGCGATGGCGGTGCCTTCCCACAGTTCGTTCCAGGTCTCCAGCAGAAGCCACGGCGTCCCGCTCATCACGGCAAGGCGCAGATCGCGGCTGTAGGTGATGCCGTCCACGCGCTCGCGGGTGTAGCCGGGCCGGCCGGCAATAGTCCGGTCGTCGTAACCCGGCCCGATTGCCACCGTCCGACCCTCGAAGCGCGGCCCGTCGAGCGCCGCACCCCAGCGGAAGGTGTCCGCCGCGCCAAGCTCGATGCCGGCCTTCCGGGCGTTGGTCTTCCAGGTGTACTCCAGGACCAGATGCAGGCGCTCGCCGTGGTCGGCCATCACGAGATCGTTCAAGCCGGAGAACGTGCGGTCGTCGAAGGTGAAACGGTCGCCGTCCTCGGTGTCGGCGCGCCAGAAGAAGGCGAGCGGCCGGCCGTCCACGCGGGCGCGGTGGCACGGCGGGATGTGGTCGAAGAAGACGCCGACCTGATGCGCCAGCATGGCCTGTCCGTCCGCGGTGGTGAGGTCGGCCAATTCCGGGCGCTCCGGCAGGATGGTGGCGTACAGGTTGGTGTCGAAGAACAGGCCAATAGCCGGTGGCCGGAAGCCGGCCGCCAGGAGGTTCTCGCGCGCCTCGACCATCGGTTTCAGCGCCTCGACGGACCACGCGGAGGTGTCGCCCCAGTAGACCGCCAGCGCGACATCAATGCCGGCCGTCGCCATGTCCATCAACTGGCGTTCGTGCCACTTGACGCTGCGCCAGTCGAGCGGCGGATCGTTCGGCGGATGCTGGGCCATTGCCGGGTCGGCCAGGCTGTCCTGGTCGTACCAGTAGTAGTAGTAGGTCATGACGAGCCGGTCGTCGCGCTTGAAGCTGGCCGCTTTGGACGCCGACAGGTCTACCGGGCAGGCGTCTACAGCCTCAGTCCGGGCGATACGGCGGTTGCCGGGCACCGGCGGGGCACTGTCATCCGAGGCCTCACCATCGTCAGGCGTCGTGGCAGGGCGCGGCGCAACGCGGGGGCCGGTGGGCAGCGCGTCGGCTGCCGCGCCGGGCGGTGACGGCGCATCTGCCGGCTGCTCAGGCGCGGCCTCGGCATCGTCGGCCTGCCGGACGATGGCCTCCGGGGGCCGCTGCACCTGCCGGGTCGTCTGGTCCGTGTCGCTGCTCGGCGGCGGCGCGAAGACGGCTCGGCCAGTCCCGGCCGGGGCCGTGTGCAGCGGCACCGGCACGTCGTCGGCTACGCGCTCGACCACATCATCATCGACGGTGTGGTCCTGGGCGCGAACGATGCTCGCCGGTGCGATGCTTGACGGACAGAGTGTGAGCAGGACGGCAACCGCGAGGAACCAACGCGCCATGACGACCTGCCAGGCCGCCGGGCGCGTGCGCCGCCATCGTACCGCTTGCTGCATGTGGTGCCCTTGTGCCGATCCCGTCATTAACGATGTAACTTCGAGGCAACGTCATGGGGGATGGGTTGTCATACCCCGCCAGGAACGGCGAGCGCCAGAATCCGGCATGTTTTCCGACATCTCGCAGGCTGATCGTCATGCCGGCGTCATAGAGACAGGATGCGTCATTGCCGAGCGGTCATGTCGCACGTGTCAGAGGCAAGGCGGCGCCCCAGGCGGGCGGCGCACGTTTCTGCACGTCCTGTTGGGTGCCGTGAACTCCACAGCCCAACGTGCTACCCCTGCAAGTGTCAGGGCCGCACCCCGCTATCATGCCGGGTACCCGGCTGCTCAGGCTGCCGCGCTACACTGGCTGACGCTGATTGGCTGATGGTGGGGGTGGCCCGTGGCAACGTACAAACAAGAGGTCGTGGCGTCGCGTGCGGTCGTCGCCTCGAATCATCCGCTGGCGTCGTCGGCCGGCGTCGAGATGCTGCTGCGGGGCGGCAACGCCGTTGACGCAGCGGTGGCGACGCTGTTCGCGCTGTCGGTCGTCGAACCGATGATGGTGTCGCCGTTCGGGGCCGGCTTTTTCACGATCCGCGACGGGCGTACTGGGCAGGTGACGTTCCTGGACGACTACGCCGTCGTGCCGTTCGCGGCCATGCCGGATCTATACGACCCGATCCCCGGCGACCTGGACTACGGCACAACGGATGGCGCGAACAACGTGGGCTACCGGTCGGTGGCGACGCCGGGGGCGCTGGCCGGTTGGGCCGAGGCCGTGGCGCGCTTCGGGCGGCTGCCGCTGGCCCAGGCCATTGAGCCGGCCATTCGGTTCGCGGCGTCCGGGTTCGCCGCCAGCGGGTATCTGGTAGATAGCATCCGTGTGGCCGCCGCTGATCTCGCCCGCTTCCCGGCCTCTGCCGAGGTCTTCCTGCCCGGCGGCAAGATGCCGGCGGTGGGGCACCGCATCGTGCGGACGGACTACGCCCGGACCCTCCAGCAGATCGCCGACGAGGGGCCGGCCACCATGTACACCGGTGCGTTGGCTCGCACGCTGGTGGCCGACATCCAGGCGAACGGCGGCCTCATCACCCTGGAAGACCTTGCCGCCTACCGCGTGATCGAGCGCGAGCCGGTGCGCGGCACCTATCGCGGCCACGAGATCATCTCCACCGCGCCGCCGTCGTCGGGCGGCACTCACATCGTGCAGTTGCTCAACCTGCTGGAAGGGTTCCCCATCGGGCGGGGCGCGTACGGATTCGGGCAGCCGGCCTACCTGCACCTGCTGGCCGAGGGGCTGAAGATCACCTTTGCGGACCGGCGGCGGTACATGGCCGATCCCGACCTGGTAGACGTGCCGGTCGCGGAACTGACCTCAAAGGCGTACGCCGATCTGCGCCGGGCGGGCCTCGACCTGCAGCGGGCGCAGGAGCACGCGGCCGGCGAGTTCCCGGACGCGCCGGAACTGGTGGGCATGGGCCTCGGCGGCTACGATGGCCCGAACACGACGCACTGCACCGTCATCGACGACGAAGGTACCATCGTCAGCGCCACCCAGACGCTGCAGAAGGCGTTCGGCTCGAAGGTGACGGTGCCGGGCACGGGCATGCTGCTCTCGAACCACATGAGCCTGATGGACCCGACGCCCGGCAACACGAACTCTATCGAGCCGGGCAAGCGCGTGCTGTCGGCGATGTCGCCCACCATCGTGCTGAAGGACGGCAAGCCGTTCATGGCGCTGGGCACCCCGGGCGGCAAGCGCATCTACGGGGCCGTGGTGCAGGGCATCCTGAACGTCATCGACCACGGCATGTCGCTGCAAGAGGCGTTCGAGGCGCCGCGCGCCTGGAC
>JBBQBU010000574.1:0-3845 GCA_038318015.1 Chloroflexota bacterium
GAAGTCGGGCACGCCGTCGCCGTCGGCATCCTGATCTTCCGGCTGCTGCGTGAAGGAAAAGGTGGCCGTGCTAATCGGCGTGGTGCGGTCATTGCTGTTGTTGAAGCCGAAGCACTGGGCCGTCGTATCTTTGAACAGCCAGAATGTGAGCGCGGTGCCGACGTACTCAGTCCACACATCAGCCTCCGAAAGCCGGTAAAGGATCCGGCTGACCGACGCCGGGGCGTTGAGTGTCACTTGCACGGCGTTGTCGAAGGTACCGCCGTTGGGGTCGATGCGCACGGTGCTGACCGACTCGCCGGCGGCCGCGAAGAGCGGCTGCACGCCGATGTCGGTGGCGAGTTGGTCGACCAGGATGTGGGTGGCGTCGGCGGGCACGCCGCTGACGGCGTAGGTGATCGGCGTGTTGAGCCCGAGGGACGCGCCCTTGTCTGTGGCCGCGTAGATGGTGGCGCTGGGCGTGACGCCGTTCTTGGACGTGGACCAGTCGGAGACGGAGTAGGCGGCGACGCGGGCGGCGTTAGAGGCGACCAGCGGCTCGCCCACGAAGGCCAGCGTATTGGGGCGGCCCTCGCGATTGTCCAACGTCGTGAGTGAAACGGGCGAAGCCAGCGCGACGTACTGTCCGCCGGAGAGTCCGTAGCGGCACGCTTGATCGCTGCGGCCATCGCCGTCCGTGTCGAGGAGCATCAGCGTATAGCCGGCGGCCTGATCTGTCAGGCAGGCTAAGAACGTGCCGGCGGCTCCTGCGGGTAGCGCGAGGGTGTTGACGAGCGTCAGCGTTGTGCCGTCGTACGCGTACACGGAAGCCGAGCCGTTGGTGGCGATCAGCGTGACCTCGTTGGTGCCTGGGCCAGGCGCGAGGTGCCACGGCACAGCGGGAAGGGTGTACGGCGCTGAAGGGCCGAAAGCGGCGCCATGCGTGGCGTTGGCCTGAAGCGCGACGCGGCGGGCCGAGGCTGTCCCCGGCGCATACAGCAGGAACTGACCGTATGCTGCGCCGGGAGCGAAGAAGCCGTAGACGAACTGCGTGCCTTCGATGACGCCGACGCTCTGATAGGGGCCGAGCGTGGCGGCGTTCGTGAGCACGCCGAAGAGCCAGATGCGGTCGCTGGAGGGAACCAGTGCGGCGACGCGCGGAACGGCGTGGTTGGTGGCCGCGATCGCGGCGCAGAAAGAGGGAAACGTGTTTCCGGCGGAATCGTCGTCGTCGGTCAGATGGCCGTCGGGCGCACGTCGGAAGAGTTGGCGGTGGCTGCCTGACGCTCCGCCGTTCAGGTCGGTCGTGAGGAGCAGCTCCTCGCCGTCCGAGGCCGGCAGCGCGTCGAGCGCAACCACCAAACGCGGGCCCGCGTAGCGCGGGAAAAGCGGCTGCGGCACGCGGGCCGTGGTGGACGAGTTCAGGTCGACCAGCACGACACGGTTGGCGAGCATCCCCGCGAGTGCGACCGACTGGCGCGTGTTGGTGACCACTGCTCCGGCGGCGAGGCCGTCGAGCGGCGCGATTCCGCCCTGCACGGGCGTCTCCCACTTAAACGTCGTTGTTCCGGTGCGGCGGCCCACGCGCAAGATGCCGGTGGCGCGATCAGCGATAACGGCGTCCAGATCACCGTCGCCGTCTGCGTCGAGCAACGTGTTGAACTCGGTGGGCGTGCGGTTGACCCACAGCGGTGCGCCAGCCCGCGCGAGCGGCGCGGCGAGGGCGAGGCCGGCGGCCCACGCGAGGCGAAGGAGGATAGAGGATCTCATTTCGGTGGCCTCCCCGGAATCGTGACCGTGCCAAGTTTGAGGACGTCGCGCGGCTCCTTGCGCGAGTCGAACCGCATCATGTAGTACTCGTAGGCGGCGCCGCCGATGACGCCGAGAGTGTCGCGCACGCAGATGTCGTCGTGGTCCGTGGAAAGGGCCGGCCAGATTTTGCCCACGATGAGGAAGGGGTCGAGGATCACACGCCGCGGCGGCGTGTAGCTGATGTTGACCTTGGCCGCGAAGCTTTCAATCAGCGGCGTGACCTGCACGTACTGCCCGGAGACCGAAGGGAAGAGCGCGTTGGCCACTTGGCGGCGATAGAGCACGAAGGGCAGCAGCGGGTCCGCCCCTTCAGCCAGCGAGTAGAGGTAGGCGGAGACGTCGTCGCCGGTGGGCAGCAGATAGCCCGCCGCCGTCGTATGCTCGACATCCGGGTTGGCGTCGACGCGGCCGATCACCACACCGACCGTGTCGCGCGAGATGGCCCCCGAGTAGTCGTAGTACCTGAGGAACACGGGGCGGATACTCGAGTCGGCAAGGTCGACAATGTTCGGCAGGGAGCGGGCGGGCCACGGTACGGTCACTTGGCTGGGCGGTACGGGCGCGGTCCACGTGGCGACTTGCCATTCCGAGGGCTCACCCTCGGAGCAACGGCCGACGGCTGCGATCTGCACGAAATGACGGCGGTCAAGCGGCACAGGGATGGTTACGGTGAAGATGTTGCCTTCGGGCTCGCCGAACGCGGCGCCGACGCGAGGGGTCTCATAGCGGCCGACGCGGATGATCTCATGGTGGCCGTTGGGGGCCGGCCAGTGCAGGACGCTACCTTGGGGGCCGGCCAGATTGGTGCTGAGGCCCGAGCCGGCCCAAGAGGCTTGAGGGAGTTGGCCTGCGACGCCGATCGAGACGGCGAAGTGGTCGATGCCGTAAGTTTCGGCGACCCAGGTCATCGACAGAGAGGGCGCGTCGGCGGTCCCGACGGGTTGCACATCCACGTATTCGACCGTGGCGGGTGTTGCTCCCGGGATGTAGCAGCGGTCGATGAGTTTCAGCGGGCTGGGGTTGCCGTTGTTGTCGAAGGTCTGCACGAAATACTTGACCCAGGCGCAGTGGTGGTAGCGCTCGACGTCGCCGCGGATGCCGGAGATGTCCGTGTTCGGCTCGCCGAGGCCCTGGCGCATCAGGGCGAGCGGGCCGTCGTCGATCTGCGTATAGACGCGCCACTCAATCGAATCGCCGTCGAGGTGGATGCTCACGGTTGGTATGTTGTTGGTGCCGCTCAGGGTGCCGGTCGGGGTGTAGTGCGTGCCGCCGCCGGCGTTCACGCGCGAGACGCCGCCAGTGGCGGTGAAATAGCAGACCCGGATCTTGAGCGGGTCCGCGAGCGGCAGAAATTGGCCGCTGCGAACCTCGGGCGTCTCGCGGCTGTCTTTGAGCAGGGCCTTGCACCAGAAGTACCAAGAGATCTTCTCGCCGACACGGAAGAGGCTGCTGGTCACCGCGCTCGCACCGGCCGCTACAGGATAACGTCCGAGCAGGTAGGGCGTGACACTGTTGCTCGCCACCGGACGGCCCCGAAACTCCACCCAGCGGACCGCGCTGCGGATCGCGGGGTCGGGGAGGTTGCAGACGATCTGGAAGTCGCCGCGGTCGATCGGGGATTCGGTGATGAGGCCGGGCTCCTCCTCCGACTTGATGCCGACGTGCTGGCGGTCGATAAAGAGCGAGCCTGTTGGCAAGCCGGGGCCGTCTTCATCACGCAAGTTGCAGGCGACGGGCGCGCTGTGCCCGGACCAGTTGGTGCCGCCTGCGGCGTATTCGACGGCGCGGGTCGTGTAATAGCGGTTGTGGCCGATGTCGGCTTCGCCCACGCCCGTGTCGATGAAGGCGAGGCGCGTCACGTTGGTGTTCTGTGTGATCGGACCGCTGATGCGGTTCAGCGCGGTATTGGAGGGGGAACGGAAGGTGACGTCGGTCTGGTTGGTGTAGCGATAGACGTAGTAGGCGGAGGTGACATCGTTGCTGGTCTGCGGGTTAGGTTTCCAGGAAACCTCGATGCCGAAGTCGCGCGCCGCGCCGTCGTAGGTGCGCAAGCG
>JBBQBU010000575.1:0-3834 GCA_038318015.1 Chloroflexota bacterium
GCTTGAACGGCTGGGGTGGCTACGCGCCGAAGCACTATCTGAGCCAGTTCCTCCCGAAGTACAACCAGGGCGGTGAACTGGATCAGAAGGTCAAAGAAGCCGGGGTGGACAACTGGGTCAGCCTCTTCAAGCTCCGCGCCGACTGGTCGAAGAATCCGGAACTACCCGTGCTGTCGCCGTGGAAAACGACCATACCCAGCACCACCCCGAATTGGACCTTCGAGCGCAACCCGTACAGTATCTGGGTGGACACGGACGGCAACCAGTTGCCGTACATCGACAAGATCCAGTTCACGCTGGCCGAGAACCTCGAAGTGCTGAATCTCCGAGCCATCGCCGGCGAGTACGACTATCAGGCGCGCCACATCGACATCGGCAAGCTGCCGGTCATCGTCGAGAACCAGCAGAAGGGCAACTACAAGGTCTCCATTAACCCGATGTTCACGGGTTCGGACTACGGCATCTACTTCAATATGCACTTCGATGCCGACCCGGAACTGAACAAGTGGTTCAACTCGCTGGACTTCCGGCGGGCGCTCTCGCTCGCGATTGACCGCGACCAGATTAACGAGACATTCTTCCTGGGCATCGGTACGCCGGGATCAGGCGCGCCGGCAGAGGCGAACAAGTACAGCCCCGGCCCGGAGTGGCGGCAGAAGTGGTCCACCCTGGATCTAAAGCAGTCGAATGAACTTCTGGACAAGGCCGGCCTCGATAAGAAGGACGGCGAGGGCTACCGACAGCGGAGCGACGGCAAGGGCCGGTTGAGCATCGAGATTACCACCCTGGGCGGACAGTTCGTCCAGTTCACGCGCATCAGCGAGATGGTGCGCGAGCAGTGGAAGCGCGTCGGCATCGACCTCATCATCCAGGAGCGCGAGCGGACGCTGGCGATCCGCCGGGCGGCCGGCAACGAGACCCAGCTGCTGGCCTGGAGCAATGACGGCACTGACACCCTCTATGCCCCCTCTGGCTGGATCATCCCGGTGGATGGCGGCAGCTGGTGGAGCCCGGAATACGGCAAGTGGTTCCAGTCGAACGGTGCTGCTGGCCGCGAGCCGCCGGCGCCGATGAAGAAGTGCATGGAGTTGACGAAGGCGGCCTACGGCCAGGACGATAAGCAGCGCATCGAGACGGGCAAGGAGATCTGGCGAACGCACCTTGACGACGTGTGGTACATCGGCGTGGTCGGGCAGGCGGGTGCGGTGCAGGGCATCATGATCGCCAAGAACGACCTCGGGAACACGCCGTCTGCGTACGCCAACATCAACCTGACGTGGCCGCCGAGCATCGGCCGGCCGGTCCAGTTCTACTGGAAGAAGTAGGCTAGTCAGGAGTCAGGAGGGGCGGCCACTGTGGTCGCCTCTCCTCCGGTCGCCGACACCCTTCGCTCAGGCAATCGGCCTTGACGCGCCGGGTCAGGCGATGAGCGGCTGCCCGCCAGCCAGCAACTCGCGCATCGCTCGTTCCGAGAGCGGGCGCGAGAACAGGTAGCCCTGGCCACGGTCGAAGGTGGCGGCGCGCAGGCTGCTGAGTTGCTGCGCCGTCTCGATGCCCTCGGCGGCGACTTGCAGCCCGAGCGCGTGCGCCAGCGTCGCCACTGCCCGCACGATCAGCAGCGAGTTCTCGTCCTCCAGCCGCCCGACGAACGTCGGGTCCAGCTTCAGGCAGTGGATCGGCAGCTTGCGGAGTGAACTGAGTGAAGCGTGGCCCGTGCCGAAGTCGTCAATGGTAACGCTGACGCCGATGTCGCGGAGCGCCTCCAACTTTGCCAGCGTCGCCCGGGAGTCGTCCAGCAGGACGGACTCGATCACTTCCAGGCGCAGCCAAGCCGGGTCCAGCCCGACATCTGCCAGCGCATGTTCGATCCGGCGCACAAGGTCCGGCTGCTGGAACTGGCGCGCCGAGATGTTCACGCAGATAGCCAGCGGTGTGCCATCCGGCCGGGCGCGCTGCCACGCGCGGGCCTGCCGGCAGGCTTCCTCCAGAATCCACTGGCCGATGGGCAGGATCAGCCCGGTGTCCTCGGCCAGCGGCAGAAAGTCCATCGGCGCGACGATGCCGCGCGTCGGGTGCTGCCAGCGCGCGAGCGCTTCGGCGCCGGCCAGGGCGCCGGTCGTCAGGTCGGCGATGGGCTGATAGTGCAGGCGCAGCTCGCCGCGCTCGATGGCTGTGCGTAGCTCCGTCTCCAGGCTCGACCGCGCCAGCCACGCCGCGTGCATCGACGTGTCGAAGACCATCGCCCGCGACTTGCCGGCATTTTTGGCGCGATACATGGCGGCATCAGCGAATCGCAGGAGGTCAGGCGGCTGTGTTTCACCGTGCGCGCCGTAGGCGATGCCGATGCTGCAGCTGATGTAGAGGTCGCGCCCCTCAAAGTGGAACGGCGTTTGCAGCCGTTCCAGGATGCGGGTCGCCACGCGCTCGGCCTCGCCCGCATGCGGGATGTCCTCCAGCAGCACCGTGAACTCGTCGCCGCCCAGTCGCGCCACCGTGTCGCCGGGCCGGACGCACGACTTCAGGCGCTGGCCGAACGCGACGAGCAATTGGTCGCCGACGAGGTGGCCCATCGTGTCGTTGACGTGCTTGAAGCCGTCCATATCCAGGAACATCACGCCGACGCCGAGCTTGTTGCGGCGGGCGGCGGCCAGGGCGTGCTCAATGCTGTACATGAAGAGGACGCGGTTCGGCAGGCCCGTCAGCGGGTCGAAGAACGCTTGCCGCGCCAACTGGTCCTCAAATGCCTTGCGCTCGGTGACATCCCGCGAGTTGACGACGATGCCGCCGATGGTGGGATGACTGAGCAGGTTGGAACTGATGGCTTCGAGGTACCGCCAGGTGCCGTCGCGGTGCCGGCAGCGGAAATCGACGGTGGACTGCGACGACGCATCTGCGGTGCAGATGGTGAAGGTGGCGACGACGCGCGCAGCATCCTCTGGATGAATGAGGTCGTAGATGCTGGTGTTGGTCAAGGCGTCTGGCGGGTAGCCAAGGACGCGCTCGACAGACGGGCTGTGCCAGAGGATGACGCCGTCTGGCCCGAGAATCGTCATCAGGTCGGAACTGTTCTGCACCAGTGAGCGGAACCGATCTTCGCTCTGCCGCAGGGCCGCTTCGGCCTGCTTGCGCGGGCTGATGTCCCGCGCAATGATGACGCGGTGGGCGTGCGTCTCAACGCGCAGCGTGGTGATGCCGATTTCGACATCTACGCGGCGGCCGTCGTGATGGTGCAGCACCGTCTCGTGGTGGCTGACGATGTGCCAGGCCGGCGTGTCGCTGCTGAGGCGATCCGCGAGGTGCGCGCGCTGGTCCGGGGCGACGAGTTGGAAGAACGATGGCAGCGTGAGTAGTTCGTCAAGCGAGTACCCGGTGATCTGGCAGAAGGCATCATTGACGTAGAGCGGACGCTCGCCGTCCAGGATGACGAGGCCTTCCCCCACCTCGCGCTGTGCTTCGAGCAACGCCTGAAACAGCTCTGTTCGGCGGCGCAGGACATCTTCGAGCCGCTCACCGGGGAGTGTGCCGAGCATCTCCCCGCCGCCGTCCTGGGCGCTCTTCATGCGGCCGTCGTGCCTCCTTGCTGTTCCCCGGCCGCGCACCTCTGCACGGGCTATCCGGGGGCAGCGTGCCCTGGACGTGCTCGCATGGTGCACCCCCTCGTCCTGAAGCGAGGCTGTGCCCGCACGCGTCGGGATCGGCGGTCATCATAGCCGAATCCCAGACGGCATTACACAGACATTGCAGTGCTGTGATGAAATGCTCACGGAGACTGCGTGCGGGACGACGGCTGCGTTCTATTGCAAGGTTACGAAGGACGACCCTCGCGCTGATGCA
>JBBQBU010000576.1:0-3830 GCA_038318015.1 Chloroflexota bacterium
TGGTTCGACAGCCCGGACGCCGCAAAGGCCGCTCTGGCCTCACCCGAGCACGCAGCCGCAGCAGCAGACCTGCCCAACTTCCTGGAGATGAAGTACCTCCACGGGTTCTTGATGAAGGAGCACTGGACCATCGGGCCAATCGGCGCTGATTGATGCACTCCTCACCCCCAGTCCCTCTCGCACGAACTACGGGCCCCCTCCACGAACGCGGGATCCCCGTATCACAAGTGGGAGAGGGAGCCGGGGGTGAGGGCAACAGGCTCATACACCGGTGAACAAGGAGGTTTCCGTGGCTACTGTCGTGCCATCCCCGCGTGCGGTCGCGGAAGCACACCTGCTCCAGGCTGTCAGCACTGACAACCTGGACGAAGCCTGCAGCCTGCTTGCGGGCGGGGCCAACCCGAACGCCCGTGACCCGGACACCGGCCTGACCGCGCTGATGCTGGCCGCCGGCCACGCGCAGCCGGCGTTGGTGGCGCTGCTGCTGGATGCTGGCGCGGACCCGCTCACGGTGGACAGCAAGGCCGGCGCAACCGCGCTCCATCGTGCATGTCAGGGCGGCAGCGTCGAGGTGGCAGGCCTGCTCCTGGACGCCGGCGCGTTCATCGACGCGGTGGCCCCGACGACGGGCCACACCCCGATCATGGACGCCCTCTGGTTCAAGGCCGCAGACATCGTCAACCTGCTGGTGGAGCGCGGCGCAAACCTGGATCTGAGCACCCACTACGGCTTCAGCATGTGGGATCACCTCGCCTTTGAACTGAAGGTCAACGTCAAGGGCCGCGACACGATGGAGGCCATCGCGAAGGCGCTGGAATGCGGCCGTGACGAGCGGGCCGCCCAGGTCGCCGCCCAACCGCTTATGCGCGCCACGGAGCAGGGCGACCTCGCGGGCGTCGAGCGGGCCATCGCCGCTGGTGCGGACGTGAACGACTGGTACCCGCACGTCAACTCGTTCTCAGACGGGCACACGCCGCTGCTGGTAGCCGCCCGCGACAACCACGAGGAGATCGTGCGGGCGCTGCTATCGGCCGGCGCGAACGTCCGCGTTGAAGACTGGGTGTTCAAGGGCGCGCCGATCCACAAGGCGACCTACAACGGCAACGTCGGCATCCTCAAGCTGCTGATGGCGCACCCCGATATCGACCTGGACGTGCAGGGGGCAACCAACGGCTACTCGCCGCTGCACGATGCCCTCTGGCACGGCTACACCGAGTGCGCGCACCTGCTGATTGACGCTGGTGCGCGCCTAGACACGCGCGGCCACGACGGCAAACTGCCGCTGGATGTAGCGATTGACGTGTACGGCGCAGACGATCCGCTGGTGGCGCACATCTGTGAGCGCATGGCTGCCACCGGCCCGGCGGCAGCCTGACATGCGCGGGATGACGGCATGAGCACGCCACTCCTGCGCGACTTCACCTTCACGACGGCCGAGGTGGACGCGGCCGGCGCGGTCGTGGCGCGGCCCGCCCGCACGGGGCGGTTCTACGCCGAAGACCTGGGCAGCTTTGACCTGGACATGGTTGCCATCCCCGGCGGCACGTTCGTGATGGGTTCACCAGAGGACGAAGCCGGCCGCTCGCACGCCGAAGGGCCGCAGCGCGAAGTGGCCGTCCCCGATTTTGCGATAGGACGTTACCAGATCACCCAGGTCCAGTATGCGGCCCTCATCGGCCACAACCCCTCGCAGAATCAGGCAGACAACAACCCCGTCGAATGCGTGAACTGGTTTGACGCCAGGGCGTTTTGTCGCCGGCTCAGCGACCTGACCGGGCGGCAGTACCGCCTGCCCAGCGAAGCCGAATGGGAGTATGCCTGCCGTGCCGGCAGCACCAGCACGTTCGCCTACGGCCCGACGCTCACTGATGAATTGGCCAACATCTACGCTGACATCCCCTACGCCGGTGCCGCCCCGGGGCGGCACCGCGACGGCCCGACTGCGACGGGTCTGTACCCCGCCAACGCCTTCGGCCTGCACGACATGCACGGCAACCTCTTCGAGTGGTGCGAAGACCTGTTGCACAGCGACTTCACCGGTGCGCCTTCGGACGCGACGCCGTGGACAGACGGCCCCGGCGTCTGGCCGGACTACTACGTCTTGCGCGGCGCGTCCTGGGTGAACCCGCCGGTCCGCTCGCGATCCGCATTCCGCTTCGGAAACATCCCCATCTACAAGAGCATCGCCATCGGCTTCCGGGTCGTCTGCCCGGCCGCTTGATGCGGCACCTATCAGCACACCGCACGCGCACATCGCATGCGTAAATCGCACAGGGAACTAGAGAAGGAGGAGACACGCATGGCTGAGACAAAGAAGATCCTGGCAGTGATGTCAGAGTGGGGCTACTGGGGCGTCGAGCTGGTTGGGCCGCTCCGCAAGCTGGAAGCGGTCGGCTACAGCTTCGACTTCATCACGCCGAAGGGCAAGCGCTCGCCGGTGCTGCCGCCGAGCACGGACACGACGTATGTGGACCCGCCGCTTGGCGTCTGCGTGACCACGCCGGACGACGCCGCGATGGTCAAGGAGTTCGACGCGACCGACCGGCTGAACAACCCGCTCAACCTGTCCACGTGGTTCCCAGAGCGGCCGTTCTTCCACCAGGAGCCGTTCCTCCGCAACTTTGAAGCCTACTTTGAGAACGTGAAGCAGGCCCAGGCCGAGGCGACCTCGAAGTACGACGCGATCCTACTGGTCGGCGGCAGCGGCCCGATTGTGGACATGGTGAACAACCAGCGCGTCCACGACCTGATCCTCGGCTTCTACAACAAGCAGATGCCGATTGGGGCCATCTGCTACGGCGTCGCGCCGCTGGTGTTCGCCCGCGACTTCAACGAACGCAAGTCGATCATTCGGGGCAAGAACGTCACCGGCCACTGCCTGGAGTACGACTACCACGACGGCACCGGCTTCGTCGGGACGGACTTCAACATGGGGCCGCCGCCGTATACGCTCGAATACATCCTGTCGGACGCGGTCGGGCCGGACGGTGCGTACCACGGCAACTTCGGCAAGCGCACCTCGGTGATCGTGGACTACCCGTTCATCACCGCCCGCTCGCTCCAGTGCGCCCACGAGTTTGGCGACCGCATGGTCGACGTGCTGACGAAGGGCCTCACCCGCTCCGGCTGGTGAGCCTTTGCACCCAGGCGCGGCGGGTGGGCGAGCAACGGCGCTCGCGCACCCGCCAGCGCCCGGACGGGAGAAGACGCGCGTCATGACCGACACCCTCATCCCCACCGCAAGCTCCACCGCCCCTCCCATCCCTGCCACCAGGACCGGCCGCTACGCCATCCTTGAGCAGCTTGTCGCCGATGGCGTCAGCCACATTTTCGGCAACCCCGGCACCGTCGAGCAGGGCTTTCTGGATGCCCTGGGCGACTTCCCGTCGCTGCACTACATCCTGACGCTGCAAGAGTCGGTGGCGATCATGGCGGCGGACGGCTACGCCCGCGCAGCCAAGAAGCCGGCCATCGCGCAGATTCACAGCTCGCCGGGGCTGGGCAACGCCATCGGGGCGATCTACCAGGCCATGCGCGGCCACGCCCCGATTGTCGTCCTGGGCGGCGACGCCGGCATCAAGTACCAGGCGATGGACGCGCAGATGGCGGCCGATCTGGTCAGCATGGCGCGGCCCGTCACCAAATGGTCCACGATGGTGCAGCATCCGTCGTCGTTGCTGCGGATTTTACGGCGGGCCATCAAGATCGCGGCGACCCCGCCGATGGGGCCGGTCTACGTCTGCCTGCCGCAAGACGTGATGGACGAACTGGCGACCGAACCGGTCTTCCCGACCTCCATCCCCACGACCTACTCGCTGCCGGCCCCCGAA
>JBBQBU010000577.1:0-3821 GCA_038318015.1 Chloroflexota bacterium
CGCTGGTGGCCGCCGAAGTGCTGGACTTCGCCGACGCCCTCACGCTCGTCCGCGAGCGCGGCCGGCTCATGAAGGAGACCGGAGAGTGCCGTCCCGGTGGGATGGCCGCCGTTGTTGGCCTTGACCGTCCGACCCTTGAAGAGATTTGCACCGAGGCCGGCGAGCATGGCCTGATCGTCGTCGCGAACACGAACACGGCCGATCAAATGGTCATTTCCGGCGAGTTGCCGGCGCTGGATCGGGCCGTTGAGTTGGCGCGCGAGCGCGGCGCACGGGCCGTGGTGCCGCTGCGGATCAGCATCGCGTCGCACTCGCCGCTGATGCAGCAGGCTGCGCTGCAACTTGCCAGCGTCATCGCCGCGCTGGAACTGCGCGACCCGGTAACGCCAATGGTTGCAAACATCCAGGGGCGTATCCTGACCACGGCGGAAGATATTCGCCTGCATATGGTCGATCAACTCATGTTGCCGGTCGAGTGGACCCACTCGGTTCGTGAAATGATCGAGAGCGGCGTTGATACGTTCGTCGAGATTGGGCCGGGCCAGGTGCTCTCGCGGCTGATCCGCAAGATCAGCCGCGACGTTCGGGCAATGGCGATGGGCGACAGCGATCTCTCAAAGCTGTAAGCTGTGGCCTGCGGGCATCATCATCCCGCCCGTGTATCCATGTTGGGGAAGGTAGGCGCATGAGCCGGCGGGTCGTCGTTACAGGGATGGGAGCGGTCACGCCGCTGGGGAACACCGTCGCCGAGACCTGGGACGGCTTCATTCACGGTCGGAACGGCATCGGGCCAATCACCAGTTTTGACACGTCTGACATGTCCGTGCACCACGCCGGCGAGGTAAAAGAGTTTTCGGCGGTCGGTACGGCCAACCCGAAAGACCTGCGCCAGATGGAGCGCAGCGCCCAGTATGCGCTGGTGGCCGCCCGCGAGGCCATAGCCGACGCGGAGCTAGCGTTCACCGAAGAAGAGGCTGAGCGCGTCGGCATCATCATCGGCACCGCCGCCGGCGCGCTGATGCGGGTCATCGACCAGACATTGGTGCTGGACAAGCGCGGCCCGGACCGCGTCGCGCCGATGTTCATCCCCTACTTCATGCCGGACACCTCCACGGGCATCCTGGCGATCCAGCACGGCATCACGGGGCCGAATATGGCCGTCTCGTCGGCGTGCGCGTCGGGGACGCACGCGCTGGGCGAAGCCTTCGAGACGATCCGCCGGGACGACGCCGACGTGATGCTGGCCGGCGCGACCGAGGCCAGCCTACTGCGGGTTATCCTGGCCGGCTTCAGCAACATGAAGGCGCTGGCGACGCGGCCGGACGCACCCGAGCGCGCCAGCCGCCCCTTCGACCGAGACCGGAACGGCTTCGTGGTGGGCGAGGGGGCCGGCATGCTGATTCTCGAAGACCTGGAGCGGGCCAGGAAGCGCGGTGCGCGAATCTACAGCGAACTGGCGGGCTACGGCAGCGGCAACGACGCCTATCACATGGTCGCGCCTTCTGAGATGGGCGTGGGGGCCGCGCGGGTGATGCGGGCGGCGCTGCGGAAAGCCGGGCGCGTCGCCGGGCTGCCGGCCGACGAGATCGACTACATCAACCCGCACGGCAGCTCGACGCCGTTCAATGACCGCTACGAGACGGCCGCCATCAAAGCCGTCTTCGGGGACCACGCCCGCAAGCAGGTCATCACGTCGTCCAAGAGCATGGTCGGGCACATGTTCGGCGCGGCCGGCACCGTTGAGGCCATCGCCTGCATCAAGGCGATTGAGACGGGCATCATCCCGCCGACCATCAACTACGAGACGCCGGACCCCGACTGCGACCTGGACTACGCCCCGAACGTCGCCCGCGAGATGCAGGTGCGCGCGGCGATGAGCAACAGCTTCGGGCTGGGCGGCCACAACGCCAGCGTGATCTTCCGCCGCTTCACTGATTAGCCCAGCCTCAGCGTGACGGTTCGAGGGCGCGCAACGGCCCCCATGGCGGCCGCCCGATCAGTTGGTGCGAAGGTCGCCGCACCCTGGCGCAGCATCGTGGTACAGCAGCGCCGCGCCCTCCGTCGTCACCCGGTACAGGCCGATGCCCTGCATCGGCCGGCGGCCATCTGCGCCCGGCTCGCGCAACGCCGGGTGGACCGCCGCCACCGTCTGCGGCAGCAACGGTAGCCGCTGCTTCTCGAAGACCTGGACCGCCTTTCCGTCGCTGACAGCCGTTAGGTACGACGACCGCTCGTCAAGCTCCGTGCGTGCGCCCTGGCGCTGCAAGCTGGTCTCGCCGACGCGCTTGCTCGACAGTTCCAGCAGCGTCAGATAGCCCAGGCGCTCAGCGGGCGGCAGTACGCCCTCGTCCAGCAAGATCCACTCGTCCGGCCGGCTCTGGCGCTCTAACTCCGCGATGAAGGCACGCTGAGGGCGATTCGTGCAATCTGCGGCCAGCATCGTGGACTCGTACCGCACCAGCGACCCGAACGAGCCGACCAGCACCACGAGCACCATGCCCAGGGCCACCGCGTGCCGCCACACCGACTGCCTGACCGCCCGCACCAGAAACACGGCCATTGCCACATGGATGAGCGGCACCAGCGGCATCAGGTAGCGCGCCTTCAGCGGCGGATCAAACTTATCGTGCACCAGCGGCAACAGCAGCACTGCCGACAACACCACCAGCAGCGGCAGGCTCGTCACGCGCCGCGCCACGACGACCAGCGCCAGCAGGCTCAGCGCGCCGACGAACACGACGAACGGATCGGTGATGGACGGCAAACGGGTGGCATCGACGGCGGAGGCCAGCGTCAGCAGCAGGCCGTGGACGGGTGCCCAGAAGTTCTGGACGTAGACGGAACCGCCTAACCCCTCGCCGGGATACTGCTGATTGACGCTCCGCACGCCCCCGAGCCCACTCTGCCAGTTGTAGAGCAGGACGTTGCTGAAGGCCGCCACGAACGCCACGCCGGCCAGATACGTCTGCGGCTGCCGGATGAGGCGACGAGCCGAAAACAGCACGAAGATGGCGAACCCCGGCAGCAGCGCCGCGAACGACGGGTGGGCCTGGAGTGCCAGCCCGGCCAGGAACCCCGCCACGACCAGCAGCCACGGTCGGCGCTGCGACAGCGCGCGGTCGAGCGCCCAGGCCGCGCCAAGCCCCAGCAGCGGCGTCAGCGAGGCCGACCAGGCGACGCGGCTGCTCAACAGGACGTGCGGCGCGGACACGGCCAGCAGCGCCGCCGCCAACAGGCCGGCCCAGCGCCCGGCCAGCGAGCGCGCGTAGCCGTACGCCAGCAACATCGTGAGCAGGCCCGTGACGAACACCACCGTGCGTGGCAGATCAGGCGAGCGCCCGAAGACGAACATGGCGCCGGCCAGCACGTAGTCGAAGAGTGCGCCGAGGTGCTTCGGGCCGCTCATGAGCGGGAACCGCGTGCCCCGCACAATGTCGAAGGCCGGCAGGATCTCGTTGATCTCGTCAGTGTAGCGCGGGATGTCCGTCAAGTACTGGGCACGAACGGCAACGGCGACGGTCCAGACTGCCAGCACGAGCAGGGGAAATGGTGCCGCCGTGAGCGCGGCAAGGAGCCAGGATGGGATGGCTTGAAGGGTCCGCGCCCGTGCCGATGCGAGTGCCAGCGAGAGCGTCTGCATGTTCGCCCGAATCAAGGGCGAGGCCGTGGCATACGGAACAAGAGGCAACGTCTCCAGGGCGTGACGTGGGCGCGTGGCTCACGTTCACGCAGCGGGGAGTGCGCGTACCATGCCAGATGTCGGCCCGGCGGTGCCGCCTATTGTCAGCCGTCCAGGCTGTCGCTAAGACGTGCGCGGCCAG
>JBBQBU010000578.1:0-3784 GCA_038318015.1 Chloroflexota bacterium
CTGCCGTCCACCCTAAGTCGTGGACACGACAGATGTCAACGTACACCTGTCGGTACTGCGGCGGCGCGATCATCTTCAGGACGGTCAAGGACGGCCGGTTGGAGGACGGGACGAAAGTTCCAGCCAACCGCCCAATCCCCATCCACCTGGATGGATCGTGCAGCCGTGGTCGCTAGGCTAGAGTAGCGACCGCCGCTCGGGGCGCACGACCAAGCGGCAAGACCCATAACTTGACAGTCTGTATCGGTTCGCTGGTACAGGCTGTTTTGGTTTTTCTGATATCGCTCTGGTGCTCGTATCGAATTGTGTGACGAGTTCATGCTGGAGAATATGGGATATCGTGGCGGCCGGTTAGCGGCGGACGGCCCCCACGCTGTGCAGCTTCACGAAGTTGGTGTGCGCGCCCGGCCGGAACGGCAGCGCCCCGACCACCACCGCAAGGTCGCCCGGCATCAACGCCTGCCGGGCTAGTAGCGCCCCCTCGATCTCGCGGATCATCCCGTCGCTGTCCGTCGAGAACGCCTCCAGGATCGGCGTCACGCCCCACCAGAGAGCCAGCCGGCGGTAGACGTTCGGGTCTGACGTGAATACGAAGATCGGCACACGCGGGCGCTCCGTCGAGAGCAGTTGGCCCGTGCGCCCCGTTCGGGTGAACGCCGCGATGGCTGCCACCTTCAAGTCGTCGGCCAGGCCGGTCGCCGCTCGGCAGATCGCCTGCGCGTGCCCCACCCGGCCCCGGTCCTCGCTGATGTCGCGCGGCATCGTCGCCTCGGCGCGCACCACGATGCGGTGCATCATCTCGACGGCTTCGACCGGGTGCTTGCCCACCGCCGTCTCGCCGGAGAGCATCACCGCGTCGGTGCCGTCCCAGATCGAGTTGGCGACATCCGAGGCCTCGGCACGCGTCGGCACCGCCTCCACGATCATCGACTCCAGCATCTGCGTGGCCGTGATCACCGGGATGCCGCGCCTATTCGCCTTCCGGATGATGGTCTTCTGGATCGGCGGCACCTCTTCGGGTGCCATTTCCACGCCCAGGTCACCGCGCGCCACCATCACGCCGTCGCTAGCCGCCAGGATGCCGTCAAGCTGGCTGATCGCCTGCGGCTTCTCCAGCTTCGCGATCAGCGGCACGACGCGCCCGTGCTGCTGCATGAACGCCCGCGCCTGGTGCATGTCGGCCGCCGACCGCACGAAGCTGAGGGCCACCAGATCAACGCCCTGATCCAGCCCGAACGCAAGATCGTACTCGTCCTTCTCGCTCAGGGCCGGCGCAGACACGGCCACGCCCGGCAGGTTGATCCCCTTGTGCTCCTTCAGGACGCCGCCGTCAACGATCTGAAACTCCACGTCGGTCGGCGTCGTGTCGGTGACGATCAACTTGATCTTGCCGTCGTCCACCAGCACCGTGTCGCCCGTCCGACAGTCCGACGGCAGGTTCGGGTACGTCGTCGAGACGCGCTCGGCGGTGCCCTCGATCTCGTCCGTGGTGATGGAGAATGCCTTGCCGCGCACCAGCGTGACCGGCTCGCCGCCTTTGAGCGTGCCGGTGCGGATCTTCGGCCCCTGCAAGTCCAGCATAATCGCGATCGGGCGGTGCAGTCGCTCGGCGATGGTCCGGACCATCCGCAAGCGGCGGGCGTGCTGCTCGTGGTAGCCATGCGAGAAGTTCAGGCGCACCACGTCCACGCCGGCGGCAAGGAGCGCCTCAAGCGACTCCTCGGTGTCGGTGGCAGGCCCGATGGTGGCGACGATCTTGGCGCGGCGGGTGACGGTCATCGTGGGCTAGCTCCCGTGCGTGCACGTGCGGAGGATGACGCGGGCAGGTGCGCCATCGGCGTCCGCCAACTTGAGTGGCAATGCTGCAAGATCGTACTCCCCTGGTGGAACCTGCCGAAGGTCGAGTCCCTCCAGCACCACGACACCTGCCCCCAATAGGGTCAGGTGAGCAGCGGCCGGATCGGCGTCGTACGGATCGACGGAAAGATAGTCGATGCCGATGAGCAGCGTGCCCTGCTGGACGAGCCAGTCGGCGGCTGCCGGTGACAGTGCAACGAAATCCCGGCGGAACTCGGGATCATCCCAGAACACGCCGCTGGCCGTCTTCAGCAGCAAGCGTGCCGCCCCGCAGGCCGCAGGGTCAAGGTCGGCCGGCTCGATCAAGCGGCTGGCCGACACCTCCACGACCCGGCACGGCCCAACGAGTGCCGCCAGCGGCAGCGCGTCCACGCCCGCCCCGCCGGCGATGAAGTGGGCCGGCGCGTCGATGTGGGTGCCAGCATGGGTGCCCACCGTCAAGAGCGAAACCTGTGCCGCCTCGCCGTCCACGCCAATCTGCTTGATCGGGCGGCAGACCGGGCCATGCTCGCCGTCCCAGGTCGGCAGCGCAGCATGCAGCATGATGGTCGCGTCGTAGATGGTCATGGCACCCCGTGACGGACACGTCCCGGAAAGCGTAGCACGCCTTCCGTGGGCGGGAGTGTTCGGCCGGGCACGAGAGCGCCCCGTCATGATGCCGGAAGCAGTATCCTGCGCCACGGAACCGCGCGGAGACACGGAACTGTCTGCATGTCGGTGGGAATCCAGCGAAGGTGGGTCACGTGCACGATGGGACAACGCTGCCGATTGCCTGGGTGATACCGGGGCCGCTCCGGCAGGTGACCGGTGGCTACCTGTACGACGCGCGCGTCGTGGACGGGCTGCGGGCGGGCGGGCAGACCGTAGGCGTGCTGGACGTGCAGGCCACGCGCTGGCCGCTCGACGCACCGGCCGGCCGCCGGTTGGTGCGCGGCCTCCGAATGGGGCCGGCAGGGGAGGGCGAGGACGCGGCAGGGCATCAGCGCGCAGGCGCGGCAGGGATGTCCGGCAGCCGGGGCGGAACGCAGCGCTGGGGCGCGGTGGTGGTGGACGAATTGGCGCATCCGGCGCTGGTGGCGGCCATTCTGGCGGGCCGGCTACGGCGGTCGCTGGCTGGTGCTCCGTTAGTGCTGTTGGTTCACCATCTGCGCTGCTCCGAGCCGGCCCCCTGGCCGGTGCGGCTGCTGGCGCTGGCCGCCGAAGCCGTTGCCGTGCGGGCCGCCGACCTGCTCATCTGCACCAGCGAGACGACCGCCCGCACGGTGCGCCCGCTGGCCCGCCCTGGTGTGACGGTAGCCGTGGTGCGGCCCGGCTGGGACACCCTCCGGCCCGAGAAGGTGACGACTCACGCCGGGGCGCGCGCGGACGTGTCGTCCGAGGCCTGGGCGCTGCGCCTGCTTCTCGTCGGTCACTGGACGCCGCGCAAGGGCATCCTTGACGCGCTGGCGGCGCTCACGCGCGTGGCGGCGGGGGTGACGCTGGATCTCGTCGGGGAGCAGGACCGCGACCGTGCCTACGCGGCGCAGGTGCAGGCTGCCCTGCATGATCCGTTGCTGGCCGGGCGGGTGCGGGTTCACGGGCGGTTGTCGGATACGGCGCTGGCCGCCCTGTACCGGTCTGCTGATGCGCTGCTGCTGCCGTCCAGCCACGAGGGGTACGGCATGGTGCTGGCCGAGGCGCTCGCGGCCGGGCTGCCGGTGATCGCGATGCGCGTGGGGGCCGTCCCAGAGGTAGTGCGAGATGGCCTCGAAGCGGAGTTGGTCGCGCCGGGCGACGTACCGGCGCTGGCCCGCGCTATCCAGCGGCTCGCTGACGCCCCTACCGACCGTGCGGTGCGGTCGCGGCTGGCTCTGGAACGCGCCCGTACCTTGCCGACCTGGGAGACGAGCTTTCCGGCGTTCGCGCGCCTGCTGGCCGGCCTGAGCGG
>JBBQBU010000579.1:0-3761 GCA_038318015.1 Chloroflexota bacterium
ATCATCGTGCAGGCGTCACTGTCGGTCAGTTCGGCCATCATCGTCGAGGCGTCATTGTCGTTCCTGGGCGTTGGGGTGTTGCCGCCGACGCCTTCGTGGGGGTCCATCCTGAACGACGGCTACAAGGTGCTCGAGATTGCCCCGTGGATGGCGATTGCCGCCGGCGGTGCCATCTTCCTGACCGTGCTCGGCCTGAACTTCCTGGGCGACGGCCTGCGGACGGCACTCGATCCGCGCCTGTCGCGGCGAGGCAACTAGGCGCGTCGCACCGACCGCTCCGATGGACTATCCTGCGTCGATGCCGTCCGCTGCTCAACCCGTGGCAGCGGGTGGCCACGTGAAGGAGTGATCGCAATGGTCTGGCCGCCCGACCCCGGTGCCATTGGCCTTTCGGTTCAGCAGCTTGACACCCCGGCGCTGATCCTCGATCTGGACGCCGTAGAACGGAACCTTGATCGGATGGACGCGGCACTTGCCGGCACGTCCGTCCGGGCGCGCCCGCACACCAAGACGCACAAAGTGCCGAACATCGCGCTGATGCAGTTGGCACGCGGAGCCATCGGTATTTGCTGCGCCAAGCTCGGCGAAGCCGAAGTGATGGCGGCCGGCGGAGTCGGCCCAATTCTGGTGACCACCGAGGTGGTGGGCGACACAAAGATTCGCCGCCTGCTTGGCGTGGCCCAACAGACGACCGTGCTGACAGTGGTGGACGACATCCAGGCCGCATCGCGCCTGGCGGCGGCGGCCGATGCGGCCGGCGTGAGCCTGGACTGCCTGATCGACGTGAATGTCGGCCAGAACAGGACGGGCGTCGAACCTGGCGACGACGCACTGGCGCTGGCCGAACACCTTTCAAAGACGCCGGGACTGCAGCTGGTCGGGCTGCAAGGTTATGAGGGGCACCTGCAGCACGTCCGCGACCCCGAGGAGCGGCGCGAGGCCAACGCCAGCGCCATGCAACTCCTTTCACAGACCGCCGATCTCTTGTCCGAGCGCGGCCACCGGATCGAGATCGTCAGTACGGCGGGCACTGGCACCTTCCGGTATGCCGCCCAGTGGCCGCGCATCACCGAGGTCCAGCCCGGCTCGTACGTCGTCATGGACAGTGACTATGCCGGCGTTCAGGAAGTCGGCTTTGAAAACGCGCTGACGGTGCTGGTGTCCGTCGTCTCGACCCAGCGCAAGAATGCGGCGGTGGTGGACAGCGGCTACAAGACGCTCAGCAGTGATTCAGGCTCGCCGCGCCCCCGCAACGTCGATGCGACGTTCGCGTTCATGGGTGACGAGCACGGCAAACTGACGTTTGAGAACGGCTGCCCGCTGACGCCGGGCGACAAACTGGAATTGATCCCCAGCCACTGTGACACGACCATCAACCTGCACGACGTGTACTACGTGACGCGCGGGGGCTACGTAGTGGCCGTTTGGCCGATAGCCGGGCGGGGCCGCGTGCGCTAGCCCGGTGAGGGGCGGTCGTTGAGCCACTCACTGCGGGTGAGCGCGTACTCAACGTCGCCCAGTTCGACCCCGTCGATCTTGTCCGGCCACTCTTGGTGGAACGTGCGAACGTAGCGCAGGCCGGCTTTCTCCATCACTCGCCTGGACGCCACATTGACCGCCATCGTCGAGGCGACGACGCGCTGCACGCCAGACTCGGCGAAGCCTTTGTCGATCAGGGCACGTGACGCTTCGGTGGCGTAGCCGTTGCCCCAGGCTGACTGGTGCAGCCGGTAGCCGAGTTCGATCTCGTTGGGCGGCGCGTCGGGCAGGGCACGGAAGTGGAACCAGCCGAGAAACGCCCCAGTTGCCTTCTCGATAGCCGCCCAGAAGCCGAAGCCGGCCGACTGCTGATGGTACGCAAGATAGCGCCCAAGCCGCTGCTCAATCTCGGCGCGCGGCGTGGGCCGACCGCCCGAAGTGTAGCGCATGACCACCGGATCGGCGTCCAGGGCGAGCAGCAGGTCCACGTCGTCCGGCGCGAACTGTCGCAGGATCAGCCGGGCGGTCTCCAGGTGCACGTGCAGGGAGCCTCCGAACCCGCCGCTCTCAGAGCGACGGACGGCGGTCGGCCCACGGTCGCACCGACTCAAAGGCGGCGGCAGCCCGGAGTACCGCGCCGTCCGCGTGCCGCTTCCCGATGATCTGGAGGCCGACCGGCAGGCCGCCTCGAGTGAACCCGCACGGCACCGTGATAGCCGGCTGGCCCGTCATGTTGAACGGGTAGGCCAGCGTCCAGGCGAGGTGCACCACCGGCGTGCCGTTGACGGCCTCTGGTCCGACGATCCCCAACTCGAAAGCCGGCACCGAAATCGTTGGCGTCACCAGCACGTCGAACGGAGCGATGGCTCTCGCCATACGATCCCAATAGGCCGCGCGAGCCGTCATCGCCTTGCCAACATCCACCGACGAGAACTGTGCGCCGTGCTTCGCCAGGGCGATCAGGGCCGGGTCCATCTGTGCTTGCTCAGACGCTGGCCGCAGCGCGTGATTCGCCGCCTGGATTGACGGGTACAGCACCGCCAGCAGCGGTTCAGGATCCGGCAGGCCCAGGTCCGGCGCGTCCACCTGCGCGCCCAACTCCATGAACGCCCGCACGGCGGCTTCCGTGATCTCGCGCACCTCGGGATCGACCGGGATGTGCCCGAGGTCGGGACTCCAGGCGATGCGCCAGCCCTGAACGCCGCCTTCGACCGAATCACGGTACCGCTCGGTGCTCGCGGGCAGCGAGAAGCGGTCGCGCTCGTCTGGCCCGGCGATCACGTCAAGGAACAGTGCCGCGTCGCGCACGGTGCGCGTCATCGGGCCGGCGTGCGCCGTCAACTCGCTGGCACCCGGCGAGGGGAAGAACGGCACCCGCCCAAATGACGGCTTGTGGCCAACGATGCCGCAGAAGCTGGCCGGAATCCGAATCGAGCCGGCCCCGTCGGTGCCCAGCGCAATCGGAGCCATACCAGCCGCAACCGCCGCACCGGCACCCCCGCTGGAGCCGCCGGGGGTCTTCGTTACGTCCCACGGGTTGCGCGTCTCACCAAAGAGTGGGTTATCGGTGGAGCCGCGCCACGCGAACTCCGGTGTGTTGGTGCGGCCGACGATGATGCCACCGGCTGCGATGATCCGCTCACCAATCGGAGCCGTCTCGGTCGGCACGTTGTCCTTGAGCAGCCGCGAACCGTACGTCGAAGGCTTGCCCGCGATGGCGAGGTTGTCCTTGACGGACACGGGCACGCCGTGCAGCAGCCCGAGGTCGTCGCCGCGCAGGACAGCAGCCTCGGCGGCCTTTGCCTGGGCACGAGCCTCATCGGCGTGCACAAAGACGAATGCGTTCAAGCCTGGGTTGACGGCTTCGATGCGTGCCAGCACGGCATCAACGGCCTCCACCGGCGACACTTCCCTTGCGCGGATCTTCGCGGCAAGCTCGGTGGCCGGCAGGAAGCAGAGGTCGTCGCGCGTTGTAGCGGGTTGTCGGTTGTCTGGTGTTGACGCAGTCATGGCGGCCAGTCTAGCAGGCAGCCGGGCCGAGTTCAACCGGCCGCCGCATTTCGGGCAGGGCCTTTTCACCTTGACTCAAGGAGGGGTAGCTTCGTGCCCTCATCGACTCCAGGCCACTGTAAGCCCATCCGCCTCCGACTTGGACACCAAGCCCTATCAAGTCGTCAAGGTGACCCGGGCCCCGGGATGCGCGCGATGTCGCCGAAACCCGTCCCACCGAAGCCGGCCATCACGGCGTAGCCGGAGTCCTGCACCTGGCTCACGCTCTGCTC
>JBBQBU010000580.1:0-3748 GCA_038318015.1 Chloroflexota bacterium
AGACCGAATTTCCGCCGGAATATATGGATGTCGGCCGCACACCGTGACATCGAAAAACTCCAACGCGACACAACACAGCCGTCCGGTGCTGTAAAGGGTCGCGGATCGCAGCCAGGGCGAAATGGACAAAGTCGAGCTGAGCGTGGCACTGGATACTGATCCATCTCCATTGCAGCTTTCCTATCGCCGTCCGGTCTTCATAGTCTGAAGCCGATCACGGGTCTCGACAATCTCTTGCTGGAGGCGCGCGACCAACTCAACGAGGATGTTTCGTCCCTCGGACTGGGCCAGTTCCGCGTTCGCTTTCATCTCCCACAGGTCTGAGCTTTGTAAGTCGGCAACTTCGCCACTGATAACCTTGAGACGTTCTCGGATCTGAGCGATTCTCCTGATGGCACGGATCAACTCGGCCCCGATCCCTTCGCCCGCGACGCATTCGGGGCGATCAAGCCAGCCTTTAAGCATTGACTGTAAGTGCGCCTCGTCTCCTTCGGAGTAGGCCGCATTTGCGTCTGCCATCAGACGAGTTCTCTCATCCCGATCTTGCGCGTCGCACGCCAGATCGGGATGCAAAGCGCGTGCGACTTGGCGGTATATGCTTAGGAGTGCCGCCGTCGGTGGATGCTTTTCGTGGTCAGGGCGGACTCGGATTGTGCCGTGAGGCGTGTCTCTCGCTTGGGCATCCGTTTCTTGTGCCCAGCTTTCGTCGTCAGTCGAGTCCAATCCGCATTCGGTCGCCGAAGAATGATCCGTGAGGCCATCCAATTCTGAATACAGCGGACCTACTATGCCGAGATAGTAGCGTTCAAACTTGGCGAGTTCGCTGACAACCACCGTGAGTTCGAGTTCCCTCTCAGCGAGTTGTGTTTCGAGCGCGGTGAGTTGGGATCGTTTTTGGCGCAACTCCACTTCTTCGGGTGCCAGCCGTCGGTTGTGGCTGGCGTCGCCGCCGCGTTTCACCCGACCTGGAGGTATGTTGCTTGACGATCCCATGAACTGAATTCGGAATGCCTCGCAATCATGTTCGAATGCCGAGCCAATCTGACTAGTGGCCTTTCTGGGTGGACTGTCATTTGGCCGATTCGAGGATGATAGGCCGAATCGGGTTATGCGTGCGCTACTATCGCCGCAATGGATACTATTATCTTGCAATGCCAACACCCATGGCGAACCCTGCAAGAGGCCACCATTATCGGAGAGTCTCTCCTCCATGATCGCTCACGGGCGCACCCCTTCAAGCGACAGGTCAAACTGGTCAAGCTGGATCTCGTTGCCCTGCGGCTCGACGCGGGCACGGATCGCCCCGCCGTCCACGAACGCCGCCCCGCCCCCGATGTTTGCGACGCCGGTCGCCGTCGGCGGCACGTCCACCCAGGTGCGGTCAGGCCAGCGGTAGAGCGACACACGCGGCAACGGCGCGTTGGCACCGCCAGTGGCCGGCGTTGCAAGGTGCAGAGTCAGGCGGTCAAGCTGGACCAGCGTCACACCGGGCGGCAGATCGAACTGGAACACAACCGGGCCGCGCGCCACGAACGACGCGCCGCCGCCACGCCCCAGGACCGTGCCGTCCAGGACGGTGCGGCTCAGCAGCCCCGGTGGGACGGCGACGTCGCGCTCGCCATACGCCACCGGCAACGCCTGCTCGATGAGTTGCCGCGACGCGCCGGTCAGGGCGCTGCCCACGGTGCCGGCCCCGTCGCCGCCCATCACCACACTGGGCAACGGTGCCGGCCCCCAGGCGAGCAGCAGCACCCCGCCGCTCGCCTCGCCGTCGTTGCCCCGGCTCGGCTGGACTAGTTGCGAGATTAGCGCCCGGCGACGGTCCGCGCCGGACACGGTGCGCGTGCTCGGGACGGCCCACGGCGGCGGCCCGTTCTGCCACGCGCCGCCCGCCCGGTTCGTCGGCAGGGTGATCGCCACCGGGCGGCTCTCGCCAGCCGACAGGTCGCCCAGGCCGATGGCCTCGCCGCCTGCGATCACGATGGCGTCCTCCAGCCGGTCCGGCCCGACGTTCTTGACGGTCCCCTCAATGCGGCCGGGCGCCGCCCGCAGATCAGCGACGATTGGGTGCGGCATCGGCGACATGGTGCGAAGTTGGAGCGCGCGCGGCACCCGGCCCTCCAGGCGGAACTGCGGCAGCGTCGTCGGGACGCCGTCACCGCCAAGCTGCAGGGTGATCGGCGAACTGGCACCGCTGCCGGTCTCAGGCAACGGGCGCGGGGCCAGGCCGTCCGGCAACGTCAGGTCGTAGCTACCGCGTGTCGGCGCTGCCAGCCCGATGTACGTGTCCAGCGGGGCCGTCTGCGCGTCCTCGGCCAGCCGCACCAGCGACAGCGAGGCCATCCGCACGTCCGGCCCGCGCAACAACGCCGCCGTGCCAAGCAGCAGGCCAACCGCCCCGAACGACAGCAGCGGGAAGCCGATCCACGCCCACTCGCGGCGGTCCCAGCGGCGCAGCACGACATACTGGACCGGCCCGACCACGACGATGTACCCCACCAGATACGCGATGATCCAGCCGACCCCCGGCAGCCGCAGATTGAGCATCTCGCCGAGCGCCGACTGCAACGAAGAGCCACCAGACGAGCCGATTTCGAGCGCCGGCAGCGCCGGCCGCCCGCCTACGATGATGCGCTGCCAGACGGTGTCGGCGGCGGGCCAGGAGCGGAACGGCTCCAGCGCCGGGTCCGGCCCGACGAATGTCACGCGCCCCAGCCCGAGCCACCGCTCGGCCAGCAGCGGGGTGCCCTCCTGGGTCAGCAGCACCCGCGCGCCGGCTATCGGTGCCCCGTGCGTCACCAGCACGTCGCCCTCGGGCGGAGCAGCGCCGGCGTAGCGGCTGAACGCCCGCAGATGGCCAACGGTACTGGTCGCGAGGCCAGCCAGCGGCAACAACCCCTCCAGCCCGTCCACGGAGCGTCGCCAACCGGGGCCACCAGCCACGATCAACTGGCCGCCCTGCTCCACCCAGGCTCGCAGCGCCGCCCGCTGGTCCGCCGACAGCCGGTCGGACGACGCCTGCCGGATGATGAGCACGTCGAGCGCCTGCAACGCCAGCGGGTCGGCCGGCACGTCCGCGACGGCCAGCATCGCCAGTGAGGTCGGGTTGCTGCCGCGCCGCACCGCCCCCAGTCCAGACGGCATCACGCCGTCGTCGGAGAGCACACCGACCAGGAAGTCGGTGGTGCTGAGCAACCGCAGCGGCACCTCGCGCGTCACAAGGTCGTCGTCGCCCACCCGCAGCGATAGCTTGAGGTCCGTGGAGGCAGTCGGGCCGGGCACCTGGAAGGTGACCAGTTTGCGGGCGCGCGTCGCCAGCTCCACGCGCTGGGTATAGATGGCCGTCTCACCGCCGGTGCGCGTCGCCAACCGCACCTGGCCGTCGATGGGTGGCCCGGCGTTCGCCACCACGGCGCGGACGGTCAGCCAGCGGCCGGGCTTCGCCATACCGTCGAAGCCGGCCGACGCCTGCGGCATCAGCGCGGCGTCACCCTGCACGTCGGGCGTGGGCGGCGGCTGGCGCACGGTCAGCCAGTCTGGGGCCGCCTGATACGGAGTGCTCCGAGGGTGCACCTGGGCAACGGCAACTGCCGCCGGCCCCAGTGCCAGCAGCACGAGGGGTGCGATCAAGAGGGGCCAGCGCAAGAGCCACAGCCGTCGTGCCACCGCGCCAGACTGTACCTGGATTTTCTTGCTCGCGCGTAACTGCCTAGCAACAGCCGGTTGTGGGCTGCACCCAGAACGAGCA
>JBBQBU010000581.1:0-3748 GCA_038318015.1 Chloroflexota bacterium
CCGGTCGATGTGCTTGCTGGAGCGAAGGGTGAGCCGCCGGCCCGCCAGTTCGAGCCGGTCGGAATTGCAGTGACCGCGCGAAAGGGCGCGTCCGGAGGCGAGCGATGATCGAGGAGGTCCCGTCGCCTGTCAACGTCGAAGAGGCCGAGAATCCGGGAGCTTTTCAACGGCCATACTGCCCTGGTTGCGGAACCTGGGTCCGGCCGGGGGCTCCGAACGACGACCACGAGACGGTGATGCTGCCGGCGCGCATCTGGATCTATACGAACTACGACTGCAACTTCTCGTGCTCGTACTGCCTCGCGCAGTCCAGCCCAAAGGCAGCGCGGCGAGCGCTTGAGCCAGAGACGTTTCGCCAAGTTGTTGACGAGGCCCACGAGATGGGTTTCGCCGAGATGTACTTCACCGGCGGCGAGCCAATGCTGCTGCCGGAGCTGCCCGCGATGTTGGCCTACGCTTCGGCCCGGTTCCCAACCGTGGTCTTGAGCAACGCCAGCCTGGCCCACGGTACCAGGCTGGCGCGTCTGCGCGAGGTCGCGAACGACGCCATGGCAATCCAGGTGAGCCTTGACGGTGCCACAGCCGGCGCAAACGACGCGTACCGTGGTGACGGCACCTGGGAGCGCACCCTAAGCGGCATCCGCAACCTGATCGAGGCCGGGATTCGCGTGCGGATCTCGACGACTGAGACGCCAGCCAACACCCACGAGATCGAGCAGATTCGGGGTCTGGTCGGGGATCTTGGGGTTGGTCCGGAGAATCATTTCGTCCGGCCGCTCATTCAGCGCGGCTTCTCAGACGAGGGACTCGTGCTGGATCGTCTAACCCTCGTTCCCGAGTTGACGGTGGACCGCGATGGCGTCTACTGGCATGCCTCGGCCACCGAGGACGACCTGCTGGTTACGGAAGAGATTTTCCCGCTGCGGGCCGCCATGGATCTGATTGCCATCGGTTTCCGCGACTCGGGGGGCGAACAGCAGGCTCGCCCATTTAGGTGAACGTAGTCCTTCGCCCTCCGTGTGAGGGCCGCTCAATCACCGCTCTGGTCTTCTGCGGCGCCGGCATCGAATCATGTTGGCTCGGTATCCTGGCACTCGGCAATCTGCGTGACCACCTGCCCGCGTTTGTCGGCCTGTTCGGCGCGGCGTTCGGCTTCTATCTGGTCGCCTGCCGTCTCGCCCTGACCGGGCGAACGGCAGCACCGCTTTGGGTGATGCTGGCTGGAGCCGCGATGTTCAGGCTGACCATGCTCGCCGCGCCGCCATCGCTCTCCGACGATTTGTACCGCTCGGTCTGGGAGGGCCGGGCGCTACTGAACGGCTTTAGCCCCTACCGGTTCGCCCCTGATGCAGTGGAGTTGGCCCACCTGCGTGACGATGTCTGGGCCGGCGTGAACAACAAGGACATTCCGTCCCCATACCCACCGCTAGCCCAGGCATACGCCATGGCGACCGCGCTGTTCTCACCGACATCGGTGTTCGGTCCGAAACTGCTCTCAGCCCTGATCGACACCGGGATTGTCCTGGCCCTGCTGGCCTGGCTGCGGTCCGGCGGCCTGCCGGATGCCGCGCTGCTTCTCTACGCCTGGGCGCCGTTGCCGGTGCTTGTGTTTGCCCACAGTGGTCACAACGATGCGTTGATGGTCCTTCTGCTCGTGGCGGCCATGGCGCTGGGCCGTCGTCGTTACGTCGGCGCCACGCTGCTGGCGCTTGCGACTCTGGCGAAGATCGCCCCGATCGTCGTGGCTCCGGTCCTCGCACGTCGCTGGGGGCTCGGCCCAACCATCTTGTTCGGGGGGCTCTGTGCCCTAGGATACGCGCCGCTGTTGCTGCTTGGCGGCGGCGCGCCCGGCAGCCTGCTGGCCTTCGCCACCACCTGGTCCGACAACGACAGCCTCTTCTTTGTGTTGCGGTTCGTGCTCTGGCCGCTGGCGGGCCTCGACCCCCGACCCGCCAAGGCTGTGAGTGCAGTCATCTTGCTGGCCGGCGTCATGGTACTGGCCACACATCGTCGTACGCGCGACTGGCCGGCGCACCGGCAGGCACTCGCCGCACTCGGCCTGTTCCTGCTGCTCAGCTCGACGGTCCATGCCTGGTATGCGGTCTGGCTCTTGCCGCTACTGGCATACGATCTGGCGTTCCGCAACCTCCAGGCGCCGGTTCGGACGGCGCTGGTGTACGGCTGGCTCCCGTTCTCCGGACTTGTCGCGCTGCCATATCTGACCTACGCCGATCATGTGTGGCAACCCTGGATTAGCATTGCCGAGTACGGGCCGCTGTTCGCGGCCTTGGTCGTGGCCGGGGTTCTCTGGCTGCGACCGGCGCAGCCCGATGATGTACTCGCAACATCAGCACCATCATCCGCCCCGGCGTCGGTCGATGGCGTGGGTCAATGATCCGCGCGCTCGCTCATGGTGGCAAGCATCGCATCTGGTCATCTGCACGTCCCGATCCGTCGTCGATTTTGCTCGTTCCATTCGCCGACGGCATCGGGGATTTCGTCAACATGTTGCCGATTATTCGTGCCGTGCGAGAGCGCTACCCGAACTCGCGGCTGACGGTCGTTGCGTCGCAACACGCCCGTCATCTCCTGACTGACAGCTCCATCAATCTCGTCACGCCGAGCTGGCTGCGGCGCGAATCGGACCCTCGACTTGCCCGATGGCGCTGGCTGCTCTCACAGCGGCTGGTGGCAAGCGCCTCGTGGTTTGGCCTGCGGATCGAGCTCGGCCGCTTTGACCTGACGATCAACCTGTTCAAGGCCTGGGAGCACGGCGTGCCGTTCGCGCGGGACTGGACACCCCAGGTGCCGTCCCGGCCGGGCGCGGTCCACACGCTGGACTTTCTGGCTGACCACCTTGCAGTGTGGGACGTTCACCTGCCACTTGCCAGCCGCGCCCCACGCCTGGCCACGCGTCCCGAGGCGCGGGCCTGGGCAGCCGACGCGTGGGAGCGCCTGTCGATCGGGGATCGGCCGGTCGTCGGGCTGGTGCCAGCGAGCAATATGATGATCAAGCAGTGGCCGATCTCGGCCTGGGCGCGTTTGAATGATGCGTTGCGTCGGCGAGGCCTCCAGACCGTCCTCTTCATCCCATCGCCCGAGCACCCATACGCTCGTCTGCTAACGCTGACCGAGCACCCTCCGGTGCCCATCACCACCGACCTGCCGCGGGTCGCCGCCGCGCTGGAACGCTGCCGACTGGTTATTGGGGTCGATACTGGTCTGTTGCATATGGCCGCTGCGCTCGGCATCTCGTACGTCGGCCTCTTTGGGCCAACCAACCCCGATATGACTGGCCCGTACGATCGCACAGATGGCATTTGCGTCGTCGCGCCGTTCGCGAAGATCCGGCAGTGTGGCGGGTGCTGGAAGAGCTTCAAGTACGAAGACGACCGCTGTCATGCACTCAGCCAGGGGAGCTGTATCGGGGCGCTCGACGTGAGTGCGGTGCTCCGAATAGTTGAGGCGTTACTATCGCGCAAGGCGGCAGTTGCCAACGCAGCGCCGTCTGGCCAGTCCGTTCGTGTGAGAAACCGCGACTAAGCGACTCGGCAACGATCGTCGCCGATGTCTCTGAGGGCCGGCGCTGAGAGTCGCTGCTTCAGACCGCGAAGCGAAGCCAACTTGGTGCGGTGCCGTTTGAGATCCGTTTGGCGAGCAGCCGGTCGATGCCCAAGACCCGACCGGCGCCTGTCAGGGCCAGCACGGCACAGAAGAGCAGCAGCATCACGTAGGTCCAGTACCATTC
>JBBQBU010000582.1:0-3744 GCA_038318015.1 Chloroflexota bacterium
TACGGCATCGGGCCGGTCTCGCAGACGATGGCCTTCGCCAGCCTGCTCGGGGCACAACTCTTGCACGTCCTCCTGTCGCGCGCCGGCGACGGCCCGATCACCAGTAGCCACCGCCCGCCGAACCGCCCACTCATGGCTGGCATGGCGCTTTCTGCGGGCCTGCAACTGGTGGCGCTCTTCGTCCCGCCGGTGCGCACGGTGCTCGGTGGAGCGGCGCTGCCACTCGTCGATGTGGGCATCGCGGCCCTGGGCGCGGTGTTCCCCGTTGTCGTTATCGAATTGGATCGCATCATCCGGGCACGTCGGCATGCGCGCCTCGCCCCGGTTCCCGCGCGCAGCGTCGCCGTGGAGGCAACAGCGTGACTGAACGACGGCTCTTTACTTCAAGCTCGGTGCTGCGCGGGCATGCCGACAAGTTGTGCGACCGAATCTCCGATGCCCTGGTTGATGCCCACCTGGCGATTGACCCGAAGGGCCGCATCCGCGCCGAAACGGCGGCCGCCGGCCAGGTGGTGTTCGTGGTGACGGACGCGCGCGTGAAGGGCGCGGTCGATATCACGGGCGTGGTGCGGTCAACCCTGGCCGAAACTCAGTACGACCGTGCGGATCTCGACCCGGAGCGGTGCGTGGTGTTGGCGCAGTCCAGCGTGATGACGCCCACGTGGCAGCGTGCCGAGGTGGACAGCGACGCTGACCCTGACGCCGTCTTCGCTTCCGAACAGACGACGGTCTTTGGGTACGCCTGCTCTGACACCCCAGAGCGGATGCCCCTGCCGATCCTGCTGGCGCACCGCATCGCCGGCACACTCGACCAGTTGGTGCTGCGCCACGAGGTGCCCGGCCTTGGTCCGGACGGCAGCGTGCAAGTGACGATCGAATACGAGGATGACCGGCCGGCACGCATTGATGCGCTGGTGTTCCAGATCCTGCACCGGGGCGAGCCGTCTGAGCTGCGTGAGGTGATTCGCAGCCGCGTGATCGCGCCGACGTTCGCGCACCAGCCGATCAAGCCCGATGCTTCGACGCGAGTGATCGTGAACGCCGAGGGGCCGCTGCTGGTGGGCGGCATCGCGCGAAATGCCGGACACACCGGCCGCAAGCAGGCCACCGACATGTACGGCGGCGCGTCGCGGCAGGGTGACGGCGCGCTGAGCGGCAAAGACCCCAGCCGACTGGATCGCTCGGCAGCGTACGCAGCCCGGCACGTCGCCAGCAACATCGTCGCGTCCGGGCTGGCGACTGAGTGCGAACTGATGCTGTCGTATGCCATCGGGCAGGCCGAGCCGACGACAGTGTTCGCCCGCACCTTCGGCCGAGGCCGGCTCTCGAACGAGCAACTTTCCAGCATCGTCCGGGAAGTGTTCGACTTGCGGCCGGGGGCCATCGCGCGGCGCTTCCACCTCTGGACGCTGCCGCGCGAGCGCGGGGGACGGTTCTACCGCGAGTTGGCGGTGGGCGGGCAGGTTGGGCGCACGGACCTGAATCTGCCCTGGGAAGCTCTGGATGCGACTGACGCGCTGCAACGTGCGGCCGGCGTCCTCGCCGTCTGACGTACAATCCTGGTGATACTCAATATTTGGTGCCCTGACGGAGGTGGCCCGCATGGTCTGGCTCATTGATGATCTCGCTGAAGCAGCCCTTGGTCCGTGGGGCATCGCCGTTGCCGCCGGTGTGGGACTCGCGACGGTGGCCCGTCGGCAGTTCGTGCCGGCCGCGAGTGTGACGCCGGTGGTCGCTGGTGCGACGGCCGGGGCTGCCGGAGCGACGCCGGCTGATGCCGATGCCAGTCCGAGTACGGCCGATCCGGCGGGTGCGCCCGCAGCCGCTCGCTCGATGCCGTCCCTGCACGAGGCGACAGACGCCGTCTCAGCGAAGATCGGGGTGGCCTCGGCGAAGGTTGGCGCAGCTTCGGCGGCAGCGGGCGCGGCCGTGGGCCGTTTGGGCGGCTCGCTGGCTGAGCGGCCGGCCAATGCGGCGAGTGCCGTGAAGGACCGGGTGCAAACGGCCGTGACCGAGGTCAGCGAGTACTGGCAAGACCTGTATGCAGAGGCGCACGCCGAATGGGAACAGGCCCGCACACAGCACAGCACGACGATTATCCTGCCGCCTTCGGTTGCCCCTGCCGCGCCAACACTCACCGACGCACCGGTGATCGTGGATGTGACAGGCACGCCGATTTCTAGCACTGGGCGGGTGCGTGGCCCGAATGGCCAATACCTCAAAGAGGCAGAATGAGCCAGATAGTGAGTGTCGCAGGCGCGACGGGTGTGGGGGTCTGAACGATGGCCGAAGAGTGGGCCACGGGTACTGTCAAGACGATCATTCGGGCGTTGCTGACCGTGCGTGAGCGGATCGTGACGGCTGGCCATGAGTTCGTGGAGACGGTTGAAGACCTTGTGGAAGAGGTGCGCCATGAGCGGGCCGTGGCGGCGCAGCGGCCTACTGCTGCGCCGGCCCCGCCGCCGCCGCCTGTCGCCACGGCATCCCCGGCGCAGCGACGCCCTCGTGCCGCCGCGCCCCGGGCCGGCGGTCTGGACTCGGCCTCGGAAGAAGCGGCTGGTCCGAAACGTCCCCGTCGCACGACCAAGGCTGCTGGCAGCGCCGGCGCGGCGACTGGGGACGCCCGGCCAAAGGCGACGCGATCTCGGTCCACCCGAGCGGCGAAGCCTACGCCGTCGGCCGCCGCACCGGACGCGCCGTCTGCCGCTGCGCCAGCGGAAACGCCGCCCGCCACGCCGCCTAGCGCTTCGCAGGCGTCTGCGCCGTCCGCACCAGCCGATAAGGCGTCATAGGGGGTCCCGGTCCCGCTACGGCCGTCCCGGCATCGTCAGGTGCGCTCGCGCCCACCGACGATACAGGACGGCTCTTTGCTGCATGGTGGCCGAACCGCCTGCGGTTCGGCACACGTCCCGTCATGTACACGTACCGTCCTCCGAGGAACGCTTGTGGCAGGAGGGGCCGAGGTTTCGCGCCGGTGCGCCAGCGTGTGCGGATACACCATTAACCAGACCTTGAATTCCGCTTAACTGTCGTTAAGCATCCGTTGACCCGCTGACGGGTATCGTCCAGTGTCGCGCCGGAGATCGACGCGACGGGCGGCGTGCCGAAGGGAGATCAGTGGGCGTGGCGACCACGACACCTGGACTCAGTCGCAAGGTTACGGCGAGTGGCGTGATCTGGCTCGATGGGCATGCCTACTACGTGAGCCGCCGCCTCGCCGGGCAGGTCATCCCGATTAGCGTGGCAGACGGCCGGCTGAAGATCGAGGTGACGATCCCGCTGTGCAAGGTGTATCTCCTCCGCAAGCGCGGCGAGGCTGCCACGACGCAGGGCTAAGGGCTACTGCGGCGTCGCGCGACGGCCAGACAGAACCGATCGCGCGTCTCGGTAGACCAGGGTGGGCACAAACGTGGTGATCCGCGCATGCGTGTAGCGCGACGCCATCGACGCGACGTGTCGTTCAACCTGTTCGCGCGAGGACTGCTCCGCGAACTCTGAGACCAGGCGTTCTACCTGCGAGCGAAGGACTCCGTCCAGCGCGGTTGCCGTACCGGTGCTGCCGCGTGACGCTGCCATCTGCGTGACGAGCAGTTCGGGGCCGCGCGTGATCCACGCGCCCCGAAACGCCCGCGCCGCTTTCGACGTGCCCGATGTACCAGGGACGGCTGTAACTTTGAAGCTGACTTGGTCGCGGCCCAGGCTCCGGTCGATGCGCTGAACGTCCGCCGCGATATTTGTCCACAT
>JBBQBU010000583.1:0-3728 GCA_038318015.1 Chloroflexota bacterium
ACAAGTCGATATTGGAGGGCGTCAGCGTGCCCCCCTGGAACTGGTGCGTGCAGAGGCACCGTTTGCCGATCATCCGCAGCGGCCATTGCAGATACGGCGGCAGTTGCTCGGCGGCGGCGACGTCGAAGCGGCGTGTGTCGCTGTGGAGCAGCCAGACCCAGCCGGTGCGGAGGCCCAGCAGGCCCACCACTAGCCCGAGGGTGCGCTCCAGCGCCTGCCGCACGTCGGTGGACGTGTGCAGCGCCTCCGCGACCGCGTTCAGGAGCGGCAGTTCGTCGGCGCTGTCGTCGTGGTCTGTCGTGCCGTCCGCGCGCTGCTTTCGCAGCACGTCCTCCCTGCCTTCAACCGTCACACTGGCATGCGCGGCGCAGCGCGGGGCGCACATGCTCGGCGTGTGCCACCACCAGACCATGCCGCTATTTCAGGGATGCGCCCTGCCCACCACGCTTCCTGACTGCCGGCCGCACGCACAATAGGGGTTCAACACCGTTGTGCGGATTGTCGGTTGCAGAGGGTTGCAATCACGACGACGAATGCGTACGCTACGGACACTCTACGAACCCCGTGCAATCAGCCCAGGGAGCCGCCCGTGACCTGGTACGAAACCGTCATTCAAATTTTGCTCATCGGCATCGCCAACGGCTCGATCATCGCACTGATCGCGTTGGGCTACACCCTGGTCTATGGCATCATCGAGTTGATCAATTTTGCGCACGGCGACGTCTTCATGATCGGCACGATGATCTCGCTGAGCGTCCTCACCTGGGTGCCGAACATGATGGGGGTGCGGCGCGCTTCGTTGCTGCCAGACGGCACCGTGGTGTTGCTGGTGATTGGTACGTTGCTGCTGGCAATGATCGGCTGTGCCCTGCTCAACATGACGATTGAGCGGCTGGCATACCGGCCGCTGCGCCGTGCGCCGCGCCTCGCCCCGTTGATTTCGGCCATCGGTGTTTCGTTCATCCTGGTCAACATCGGGCTGTTCTGGCGCGGGCCGTCGCCGGTGGACTTTCCGTCCCCGCACCGCGCGTTGGAGCTGGACATTCTGCGCGACGTCCTCGGCGTCACCACCCCGATTTTCTTCAAGGTCAAAGACCTGTCGGTGATGTTGCTGGCGCTGCCGCTAATGGTTGGCCTGAGCCTGTTCGTCAGTCGGACGCGCCTGGGCAAGGCGATGCGTGCCACTGCCCAAGACCGCGAGGCTGCCGCGATGATGGGCATCAACATCAACCAGACGATTGCGCTGACGTTTCTGCTGGGCGGGGCGCTGGCCGGCGCAGCCGGACTCATTAACGGCACGTACAACAACACGGCCTGGTACTTGCAGGGCTTCCGGGGCGGCTTGATGTCGTTCACGGCGGCGGTGCTCGGCGGCATCGGCAACCTGTACGGCGCGTTCCTGGGTGGGCTCATGATCGGGGTGGTGGCGGCGTCGAGCGACTTCTTGCTAGATCCGCGCTGGACGCAAGCGGTCGTCTTCGGCATGCTGATTCTGACGCTGGTCTTCAAGCCGACGGGCCTGCTCGGTGAAGCGTCGTCGGATCGGGCCTGACCGATGGCAGAACAACCGGCCTCCCCGACGCCCACGCGCGTACCCGGCAACGGCGCCTCTGTGGCCTCGACCGCCGCCCACACGCGGGCACCGGCCCGAGACTTCGCGGGCATGGACGTCCACACTCGGAACCGCGTCTTCTTCGGTATCTTCGTTGCGTTCCTGGTGCTCTACCCGGTCCTCGACCGTGGGTTGGGCATCGGGCGCATGGGTAGCATGAACCCGATCATGATCTTCATGCTGCTGGCGCTCGGCCTCAACATCGTGGTCGGGTTCGCCGGCCTGCTCGACCTGGGCTACGCGGCGTTCTTCGCCATCGGCGGCTACACGGTGGCGTTCCTGACAGCCCCGCAAAGCCCGCTGGTGCAGGCTGGCTACACGGTCGATTTCTGGCTGGCGCTGCCGCTCGCGTTCGTGGTGGCCGCCGTCTTCGGGCTGATCCTGGGTGCGCCGACGCTCCGCCTGCGCGGCGACTACCTCGCCATTGTGACGCTGGCGTTCGGCGAGATCGTGCCGCAGTCGATCCGCAATCTGGAAGGCTTGACGAACGGCACGAAGGGGATGAATCCAATTGGCCGCCCGCACTTCGGCGGGGTCGAGTTGCTGGCCTCGGATCAGGTGCCCTGGTACTACCTGATCCTGGTGACGACAGTGTTCTCGGTGTTCGTGATCGTGCGGCTGCGCGACTCGCGCCTGGGCCGCGCCTGGATGGCGATGCGAGAGGACGAGATTGCAGCGGCCAGCATGGGCATCAACCTCGTGCGGACGAAGTTGCTGGCGTTCGCGCTCGGGGCGTCGTTTTCGGGATTCGGCGGCGCGCTCTACGCCTCGATGCTGCAGTACATCGGCCCGGACCAGTTCGACTTCAGCATCTCGATCATCCTGCTGGCGATGGTGATCCTGGGCGGCATCGGCAACATCTGGGGCGTGGCGTTCGGCGGCCTCGTGCTGGGCGTGTTCAACTTCATCTTCGTGGACGCCGCGTCTGGCTGGATGAAGTCGCTGAGCGTGATGACGGGGATTGGCTTCCTGGCCTCCATCGACCTCGCGAACTCGAAGCTCATGCTGTTCGGGCTGGCGCTGGTCATCATGATGCTGATTCGGCCAGAAGGCATCTTCCCGAGCGCCCAACGGAAGGCCGAGTTGCGGCGCGGCACCGGCACCCCGGGCCTGCCGATCAACGGCGGCGGGGCGGCGTGATGGCAGAGGTACCCACGACCACGGCAGCCCCGGCCACTATCCTTGATGTCAGCAAGGTCACACGCCGTTTCGGCGGGCTGGTGGCCGTCAGTGAGGTCGATTTCACGATTCAGGAGCGCTCCATCGTCAGCCTGATCGGCCCGAACGGGGCCGGCAAGACGACGTTCTTCAACCTGATCGCCGGCCTGTATCGCCCTACCTCCGGCGAGATTCGGTTCAAGGGGCAGCGCCTCGACACGACGGCCCCCCACAAGATCACGGCGATGGGAATCGCGCGGACATTTCAGAATATCCGTCTGTTCGCGAGCATGAGCGCGCTTGATAACGTGCTGGTGGGCATGCACACCCGGTTGAAGTCGCACCCGTTGATGGCGGTCCTGGGCTTCCCGAGCGTAAAGCGGGAGGAGCAGCGTGCCCGCGAGCGCGCCCACGAGCTGCTGGAATTCGTGGGGTTGCCGGATGTGGCGGAAACCTGGGCGAGGAATCTGCCGTACGGTGACCAGCGCCGGCTCGAGATTGCGCGGGCGCTGGCGACCGAGCCGACGCTGCTGCTGCTGGACGAGCCGTCGGCTGGCATGAATCCGCAAGAGCGGAACGCGCTGACCGACCTGATCCGCCGGCTGCGCTCGGAGCTTGGCCTGACGGTCTTCCTGATCGAGCACCATATGGGGTTGGTGATGGGCGTGTCTGACCGCGTGACGGTGCTGGACCACGGCGTCAAGATCGCGGAAGGCTCGCCGCACGAGGTCCAGCGCAACCCGCAGGTGATCGAAGCCTACCTCGGGCGCGGGGCCGCAGAAGCGGCGACGGCCTGACGATGGTAGCAGCACTCGCGCTCGACAACGTCCACACGTTTTACGGCAACATCCACGCGCTGCAAGGCATCAGCATCGAGATCAACGAGGGCGAGATCGTCACGCTGATTGGGGCGAACGGTGCCGGCAAGAGCACAACGCTCCGCACGATCTCCGGGCTG
>JBBQBU010000584.1:0-3710 GCA_038318015.1 Chloroflexota bacterium
TGACTCAGTGAGACGGAGACGGGCCTGAGCACCGATGTGGGCCTCGTTCTCCTGCTGCTCAACGTCGGCAGCCTCCACCAGCCCGTCTTTCAGCTTGTTCCGTGCAATGTCGCCGGCCTCAAGCTGCCTGGCGAGCATCACTTCTTCGGCCGCAGTCAGCAACGGCACCCGGCTGATGTCGCGCAGGTAGATGGCGGCCGGGGTGTCCGGCATCATATCTTCGGCTTCGAGCGCCGCCGCACGGATGATGTGCGCCCCGATGACCACCTCTTCCTCGACCACGCTGGGCTTGGCGGCCGTGGAAGCGGCCCACGAGAGTGGCTTGGCGGTGTCGTCGTCGTCCTCGGCTTCGATCAGGTCAAAGCCGGCCTCTTCCAGGAAGTCCCGGATGTCATCGAGATCGACCGGCTGGCCGACCGCTACCCGCACGACGTCTTCAAGCGTTACGAACCCTCGCTCACGGGCGAGAAGCAATAGCTTCTCTTTGACGCCCTCGCGAGTTACTGGACGGGCCATCGGCTGTCCCTCCGGGCTGCCGGATGTGCGAAACGCATGGCAGGATGAACCATGCGCTCGGTGGACACGGCTTACTCCTGCCACCAGTGGCGAAAAGCAGCGCCGTGCTGCGTGTCACTCACGCCCGTGAAGGGCGCCCCGTCCGCGGGTGAGCCTGAGCGGCTACGGCCCCGCGCTGTCAATGCGACTGCGCGCCATTATACGGTCCCCATTCACAGAAGGGGGCCTCCTCCACCACCCGTACTAACGGTTTCGCGCGGTGGAAGTGGCGCACACGTCAATCTTCTGGCGAGTTTGGCCCTCCACTGTCACCCAGATGGCATCTCTGGACTATGAAGATAGGTCGCGCGCAGCTTAACAGATCCGGGCCGCTCCTGCCAGCGGCAGAATGGGCGCGACACCGCCGTCATGATGCCGCCCGTACCCGCGCCTGCCGCGTCCCTGCATTCCCCCCGATTCCGTGCGTTCCCCCTCTGCCGCTTTCAGCACGGGTATCCCGCTGCTCCCGTGCGTTCCCCCTCTGCCGCTTGCGACACGGGGATCCCGCCGCAACAGAGGGGACGTCGGCGTAGCTGATGTTCGCGCCCCGCAGGGGCCGTAGTTCGTGGGAGAGGGGGCCAGAGGGTGAGGGCTGCGTCACAAGCGCGCCTCCGCACGCATCCTTCAGCATCTCGTCAGACTCGCGCGCCGATTCCCACAGGGTGCCTCGGTATACTCGAAGGCATGACGGCACCAGACGCCCCTGCCGGTCCGCGCATCCTCGTTGTTGACGACGACGAGGTGACGCTCGACTTCGTGGAGCTCGGGCTGCGCTACGAAGGGTTCGAGGTCGTCCGGGCACTGGACGGAATCGATGCGCTCAAGCAGGTCGAGCGCCGGCGAATGGACCTGATCGTGCTTGATCTGAACCTGCCGCTGATGGATGGCGTCGAGGTCTGCCAGCGCCTGCGCGAGCGCGACACCACGCCGATCATCATGCTAACGGCGCGCGCGGACGTTGACGAGCGCGTCGCGGGCCTGGAAGCCGGCGCGGACGACTACCTGCCGAAGCCGTTCAAGTTCAAAGAGCTACTGGCGCGCATCAAGGCCGTGCTGCGGCGGCGCGTGGCCTCGGATCAGGCGATCCTGCGGTACGGGCCGCTACTGCTGAACCGCGATACCCGCGAGGTCGAGCATGACGGCCGCCCCGTCGCCCTGACGACCCGCGAGCTTGACCTGTTGGAAGCGCTGATGCTGCAACCGCGCCGTGTGTTGCCGCGTGCGGCGCTGCTGAACCGCGTCTGGGGTACAGACTACCTGGGCGACGGCAACCTGATCGAGGCGCATATCAGCGCCCTGCGGCAGAAGCTGGACGACCGCGACCGCCGGCTGATCCGGACGGTGCGCGGCGTCGGCTACGCCCTCGGGTGAATCTGCCCGAGCAGTCCGTGCCGCCGCCAATGCCATCCGGTCCAGGTGATCCGTCTAGGGCGGCGACCGCGACAGACCTGCGCGTGAAGCCAGGGCCGAGCGCGCCGGCGGCTGCTCCCGGCCGGCTGGCGCGGGTGCGTCGTCTTGCCCGCCGCCTGCCGTCGTGGCACCGTTGGCCGGTCCGTTGGTGGCTCGCCATCGTGAACGCCAGCATTGCCGGTGGCACGCTGCTGGTGCTCGGTATCCTGCTGCTGGTGCTGCTCGAAGGCGGGCTGCAACGCCAGCTTGCCGACTACCTGCGGAGTCAGGCCGCGCCAGTGCTCGAACGGGAGCTTGGCGCGCTGCTACCTGCACCGCCGCCTTCCCCACCGGTCCCCGCGAAACCGACCGGGAAGCCGGCCGGCCGAGGCGAGTCGCCCGCGATGCCGGATGACCCTGCCGTCACGGCGCGCGTGGCGGTGCTTGCGCCAGTCCTGATCCGCGAGTTGGCGGGCCGCGACACCGGCATCGTGGTCTACGACGCCCGCAAGCGGCTGGTGGCGGCCAGCACGCCGGCCGCACGTCAGGAGCCGTGGCCGCAGGCTACAGGGGACGCGCTAGAACGGGCGCTTGCTGGCCGCGAGACGGAGCAGACGGTACGGCAGCGGTCCCGCCGCGCGCTGGTGCTGCTGCTGCCGCTGCGCGCGCCCGGTGGCGAGGTGATCGGCGTGCTCCAGGTGGCTACCTCGCTGGAACTGATCGACGAGCTACAGCTACGGCTGGCCCTGGCGCTGGCCATGGGACTGGTGCTGGCGGTGCTGGTCGCGGGCGGGCTGGCTGGCTGGGTCGCGCGGGCGGCGCTCGGGCCGCTGGAGCAGATGGTCCGGACGACCCGGCGCATCGCGGCCGGCGACCTGTCGGCGCGAGTGCGGTCGCCGCGCGGCGACGAGGTCGGCGAGCTTGCGGCTGCATTTGACCAGATGGTGGACCGCCTGGAAGCGGCGTTCGCGGCGCAGCGGCAGCTTGTGTCTGACGCCGCCCACGAATTGCGAACGCCGCTCAACGGGTTGGCCGGCACGCTGGAGATCGTGCAGGTGGGGTTGCAGCGCGGCGACCTGCCAGGGGCCAGCCGGCTGCTCGGCAGCGTCGAAGGCGAGCTTGACCGGCTCGGGCGGCTGGTCAACGATTTGCTGACCCTCTCGAGCCTGGACGAGCGGTCGCCCACACCGATGTCTCCGGTGTCGCTGGTGACGGTGCTGCGCGACGTGGTGCGGCGGGGGCGCATCCTGGCCCCGGACCACGCCATCGTGCTGCACGTGCCGGACGCACCGGAACAGGCGACGGTGCTGGGGAACCGCGACCAGTTGGAGCGCGTGTTCACGAACGTACTGGACAACGCCGTGAAGTACACGCCGGCGGACGGCCGCATCGACGTGTCGTTGGACGGCGCTGCGGGCCAGTTCCGAGCAACCGTCCGCGACACTGGCCGGGGCATCGCTCCTGACGAACTGCCGCACATCTTCGACCGGTTCTACCGTTCGGACCGGGCGCGGGCGCGCCAGCACGGCGGGGCCGGCCTGGGCCTCGCCATCGCCGAGGCCATCGTGGCGGCGCACAGCGGCCAGATCACCGCCGAGAGTACGGTCGGGGCGGGGACAGCCGTTCACGTCACGCTGCCGGCGCTGGCCGCCCCTCGGGCTGCGTCAGCCTGAGAAACCCATGAGCCTCGCGGCAGGCCAACGACGATGAAAACGTGGCCACGGTCGTGAGACTGCCCCTCGCCCGCAAGCGGGCGAGGGGGCAAG
>JBBQBU010000585.1:0-3700 GCA_038318015.1 Chloroflexota bacterium
GGCAAGCGACGCCAGCAGCAGCCGAGATCGGGCTGCCGTTGTAGGTGCCTGGGTGGGCCACCCGACCGAAGCGCTGCTTCTTCGGGTCGTCCGAGAAGTCGAACTGGTGGATGATGTCCGCGCGGCCGGCGATTGCGCCGCCCGGCAGGCCGCCAGCGACAATCTTCGCCAGCGTCGTCAGGTCCGGCGTCACGCCGAAGTACTCCTGCGCACCGCCCGGAGCGTACCGGAACCCCGTCACCACTTCGTCGTAGATCACCAGCGCGCCGTGGGCCTTCGCCTTGTCGCGGACGATCTCCGCCCACTCCTTTGTCAGCGCGTTGCACCAGATGATGACGGCGGCCACGTCACCCTTCGCCAACTCGGCTTCGAGGGCATCAGCATCCTTGTCCGGAATGCCGGTGACGGTGCCCTGCACACCCTTCGGCACGCCCATCGAGATCGGCACGTCCCAGGGTGGGGCCATCGCGACCACGGCGTAGTCGTGCCAGCCGTGGAAGTGGCCGTTCGCCTTAATGACGCGGTCCTTGCCGGTGAACGCGCGCGCCAGGCGCATCGCCAACATCGTGGACTCGGTGCCCGACGACGTGAACTTGACGGCCTCGCCCGACGGCACGATGTCCTTGACCAGTTGGCCCCACTTGACTTCAAGCTCGTGGCAGGCGCCGTAGTGGCTGCCCTTCTGGACCTGCTCCAGCACGGCCGCCGTGACGACCGGATGGCAGTGGCCGAGGATCAGCGCGCCATGCCCGCCGTAGTAGTCCACGTACTCGTTGCCGTCCACGTCCCACTTGCGGCTGCCCTGGGCGCGGTTGACGTAGATCGGGAACGGCTTGGCGTACCGCGAGTCGTGGGTGACGCCGCTGGGGAACGTCTCCTTCGCCTGCTCGTACAGCGCGGCCGAGCCGCCCATACGTTCGTAGAACTCCTGGTCGATCGTCATCTCTCGGGCTTCGGTAGCCATCGGCAGTCCTCCAAGAGGGTTGGGCAATCATACCCTGCTCTGCGTGATGATACGCTGACTGCCGGAAGTTAACATCGTGCGACGTACACAGCCGGCGGATCCTCGCGCTCGTGCGCCGGATCATCGGCGCTGACGTGCGCTGCCAGTCCCGAAACGGGCGCACGAGCGCTATCCCGCTTGACCAGACTGCAGCAGAATCGGATAGTCGTACGCATCCTGAGGACGGGCGGGGGCAGCGAGCGTGAAGTTCTATGAAGTGTCGGCACCGATCAACGCCAGCGCGGAACGGATCTGGTCCATCCTGCTCGACGGCCCGGGCTACACGGCCTGGGACTCCGGCGTTGAGCGCGTCGAAGGCACAATCGCCCAGGGTCGGACGATCAAGGTCTTCTCACGGATCATGCCAGGGCGGGCCTTTCCCGTCACCGTCTCGGAGCTGGTTCCAGACACCCGGATGGTCTGGTCTGGCGGCATGCCCCTGGGTCTATTCAAGGGTGTCCGCACGTTGACGCTGACGCCGCAGACTGACGGCAGCACGCTGTTCGCGATGCGCGAGGAATTCAGCGGGCCGCTGCTACCGCTGATCTGGCGCTCGATGCCCGACCTCGGACCGGCCTTCGATCAGTTCGCGTCGGGACTGAAGCGGCATGCTGAGGGCACAGCCTGAACACCGACCGACGGCGCTGGCACAGTCCCCTCACAGTTTCCTGAGGGGTCAGATCACTGTTCCAGCTCGTAGGTCGTCAGGGCGTCGGGCAAGCAGGCTGCCACCGTCGAGACGCGCTGCCGCCGCTCCAGCGCCCGCACCACGCTGGGCACCGGCTCGGGGTAGATGCCTGGAAAAAGCAGTTCGCCGGTCTGGGCGACGCGAAACGCCAGCCGCTCAATCGGCGGCGCGAACTCGGACCGAACGGTCGGCTTGTTGCCGCGCGGGTCCATCCGGTACCAGCCGTAGCCCGGCAGGTCGGCCACCGCCAGGCCGTGCAAGCAGAACGCGCGGCTCTCATTCTGCTGGGCGACGCGCTGATAGGCGAAGCCCGCCCTGATGCCGTTCGCCCGCAGAAGCGCGACCAGCAGGTGGCACTTGGCGAAGCAGAAGCCGGTGCCCTCGCGCAGCACGTCAGAGGCCCGCAGCGTCAGCGTCTCGTCGCCAGCGTCAACGCTGTGACGGATCTCGTCGCGCACCCACTCGAAGCAGCGGCGCGCCACGTCCACCTGATCGTCGGCATCGGCCCGAAGTGCCAGGGCTTGCGTCCGCACCGCCGGCGTCGCCCAATCCACAATCAAGCTGGCCCGCAGGAACGGGTCCGGCTGCCACAGGCCCGCAGCGTCTGTCATCGCCCCGAGGCCCCCGAGGCATCGCCAGTCACCATCTCGACCAGCCCTCCCACCGCGCTCTCACGCTGTCGTCGCCTGCGTCCAGGGCGTCACGCCGGGCACACTCGGCACACATCATTTCGTGTCACAGTGCATGGTACGCCACAACCAACCATTGACAGCAGGCCAGGAACGCGCCGATCATCGGAGGCGAACACAGAAACCGGTGGGACGCACCGGCAGCGCGGTCCAGAGTCGGACAACCTGTGGGGGGCACAACATGGCAGGACAACCACTCCGCATCGGCTTCATCGGCGCCGGTGCCATCAATCGCACCAGGCACGTCCCGGGCTTGAAGAAGGTCGGCGGCGTCGAGTTTGAAGTCGTGGCGAACCGCAGCCAGGCGTCGTCCCAGGCCGCCGCCGACGAGTACGGCATCAAGCGGACGGCCGGCAACTGGATGGAAGTTGTCGAGGACAACAACGTTGATGTTGTCTGGATCGGCACGCACCCGTCGATGCACCGCGAGATCACGATTGCGGCGCTGGAGGCCGGCAAACACGTCTTCACCCAGGCCCGCATGGCGATGGACTACGCCGACGCCAAGCTGATGTGGGAAGCCGCCCAGAAGTACCCGCACCTGACCACGAACATCAGCGCGCCGCCTCACTACATGCGCGGCGACAAGATCGTGCGCCGCATGCTGAGCGAGGGGTTCATCGGGCAGCCAATCAACGTCGTCGTGCAGTCGTACGCGGATCAGTTCGCCGATCCGACCTCCCCCCGTCACTGGCGGCAGGAGGGTGTGGTTTCCGGCGTCAATACGCTCGACGTCGGCATGATGATCGAGGTGATGCATCGCTGGCTCGGCTACGCCACGCGCGTCACGGCCATCGCGAAGACGGTGTACCCGACGCGGCCGGCTCCCGATGGCAGCGGCGATGTGCCCGTCGAGCGGCCGGACACGCTGTCTGCCGTCGCAGAGCTGGAGAACGGCGCACTGGCGACGTTGCTGTTCAGCGGCGTTGCCCGCCATGCGAAGGACGCCAACCGCTTCGAGATCTACGGCAGTGAGGGAACGATTCGGTACTTGCAGGGGTCTGACACGATTCTTGCAGGGAAGGCCGGCGGCGAATTGAAGCCCGTCGAGATCTCGGCCGCCGACGCCCGCGAGTGGGACGTTGAGGCCAACTTCGTCAACGCGGTGCGGGACGGCAAGCGCGCGGTAGAGCCATCCTTCTGGGACGGCCTGAAGTATATGGAGATGACGGAAGCGATCTTCCGCTCGGCGCAGACGGGCAAGACGGTCGAGATGCCGTGTGACAAGTTGGAGCGCGACGACCGCTAGTGAGGCGACGATAGCGGTAAGCAGACGTCAGGTGGGCGGGCTTGGCGGTGGCAAGCCCGCCCCAAACGGCG
>JBBQBU010000586.1:0-3699 GCA_038318015.1 Chloroflexota bacterium
AGCTCGGTAAGCGGTGTGACCTCAGACTCGACAACCACAGTGCGAAGCCTCCTTCGCGAAGGGCAAGAACGGCGCGAACGGCGAACGGCAGCGCCCCGACCGCCGCCACATCAGCACGGCTGACGCGTGCCTCTCAGGATCGGAGACAGGACCTGCTGGCCTGCACTCATCAAGGAAGGCAGGTAGGGGCACGGAGGGCCTGTGGGGCGTGTACTGCCCAGGCAAGACAGCTACTGATTCCTGGGCGATTGCGGCATTCTAGCAGCGGCCGCAGGTGTCATCAACCAGTAGCACGTTCAGGCGGACAAGAGGGCACGAGCATCGCAGCACAATCTGGCCCTGATCTGGACAGCAGGCGGCAGTTGTTGGCGATAGCCCGAGCCTGCTGACGGTCTCTCGGCCTCGCGCCTCCGGCGCAGTGTGATCACGTTCTGGTCAGGGCACCAGAGCCGAGCACCGGCATGGCATCCTGTGTGGGCGTTGGGCGACACGTGCCGACGGCAGGTGGCCTCGATATCGCCGCACGATCCACCATCAGAGCGCGGCAACCTGATCGTTTGACATGACTAAGACGGCGTGACATACTGGCGCATCAAGTCGGGTGCTGTGCTGCATAAGCAACACGGTACGCTGGCGAGCGCGTCAGGGTTGGCCTGACCAGTCAGATTACTCCGGGCACATCATTGTGGAGGGTAAGCATGCGCGTGCGGACGAGCCGTCGCTCCTTCCTGTCGCTCATGGCAATCGGTTCGAGCACCATGCTGCTCGCGGCGTGCGGCCAGCAAGCAGCAGCGCCGGCGAAGCCAGCAGAGGCACCGAAGCCTGCCGAAGCAGCCAAACCCACCGAGGCCGCGAAGCCGGCCGAAACGGCCAAGCCGACAGAGGCCGCGAAGCCTGCCGAAGCACCGAAGCCAACTGCCCCGGCCGCTACGGCTGCGCCAGCCGCCCCTGCCGCAAACACCGCTCCGGCCGCGAAGACGAGCGCCCCGGCCGGCAAGATCACGATTGCCCAGGGTGCGGACCCACGCAGCTTGTGGTCGAGTAGCTCGACGACGCAGCAGGAGATCAACGTCTCCGAGCAGATCACCGAGAAGTTGATCGAGTTCAACCCGGACACCAACGACTTCGAGGCTCGGCTAGCAACTGAATGGAAGCAGTTCGACGATACGACCTTCCAGATGAAGCTGCGGCCGAACGTGATGTTCACCAATGGTGAGCCCTTCAACGCCGAGGCCGCGAAGTTCAGCATCGAGACGATGATTAAGGCACCGTCGTACGCGTCGTTCACCAGCGTCATCGCCGGTGCGGACGTGGTTGATCCGCTGACCATCAACGTCAAGACCAAGACCCCGACGCTGCTGCACATCCCGGCTCTGGCGATGGGCAGTTTCCAGTACCCACTGAAGTACTTCCAGGAGACGGGGCCAGACAACTTCGGCAGGAAGCCGATTGGCACCGGACCGTACGTCTTCGGCGAGTGGGTCAAGGACAGCAACGTCACGATGGAGGCGAACCCGCAGTACTGGGGTGGCGCGCCGGCCATCAAGACGGTCATCTTCCGCAACATCCCAGAAGGTGCGGCGAAACTGGCAGCGCTGGAAGCCGGCGAGGTCGATCTCATCATCGACGTGCCGCTGGACGCCGTGGAGCGCATTGAGCGGAACAACGGGCTGCAATTGTTCTCGCGCCCGTCGAACCGCATGTTCAATCTGACGCTCAGCACGCTCACGGATACCCCGTTCAAGAAGGCGGGCGTCCGGCAGGCGATGAAGTACGCGGTGGACGTGCCGGCGATCATGAAGGGGCTGTTCAAGGGGCGTGCCCGTCAGCTTGACGGCCAGCCGTTGGCGAAGGGCTTCTTCGGCTACGACCCGAACCGCAAGCCAATTGCGTACGACCCAGAGAAGACGAAGCAGATGCTTGCAGCCGCCGGTTTCCCGGACGGCTTCGAGGTAACCTTTAAGTACTCGTCTGGCCGCTACGCGCAGGACAAGGAAACCGGGCAGGTCATCGCCTCGCAGTTGGCGAAGGTGGGTATCAAGACGAAGCAGGAAGTCCTGGAGTCTGGGACGTTCCTGAACCAGCTCTCAAAGCTGGAGTTGAACGACATGTACTACAGCGGCTCGCTGCCGCCGCCAGATGCCCACTTCACATTCCAGACCTGGCAGACTGGTTTCCGGTACTCCTATTACTCGAACAAGGAACTGGATGCCCTGATCGACAAGGGTGCCGCGACGGCGAGCCGAGACGAGCGGACGAAGATCTATCTGCAAGCCCTCGACCTGATTGACAAGGATCCGCCGGGCGTGCCGCTCTTCACGCCAGACGACTTCTACGCCGGCACCAAAAAGGTCAGCGGTTTCGTGCCGCGCGGCAGTCAGTTCGTGGATGTGAAGCCGATCACGCTCGGCTAATACGGCCCGACGTTTTCGGTGGCAGGCATGTCATTCTAAGCAGCGAGCGTCGCGAAGGATCTCCCGGACTGTCCGGGCTGGTCTGGACGAGATCCTTTGCTTCGCTACGCGAGCTCGGGATGAAATTCGCGGTGGCACGTCGTCGAGGAGTCGCGCACGGCGGACCTATGGACCTTCGACAGGCCGTGACGGCGTGCGGCTGCGGGCGTGTCGGATGACACGCGAGCGCCGGTGAGGCGGCCGACACCCGGCGGGGACTGGCCGTGGCCGACCGGGCAGCGCGTCGGAGTTGCGGGCGACACGCGCTGGCTGCGACGGTGGGGCGGCTGCGTCAGCGCCAGACCTGGGTGTACACCCGCAGGAAGTTCTCCCCCAGGATGCCGCGCACGTCGGAGTCTGTGTAGCCGCGTGCCAGCAGCTGATCTGCGAAGTCAAGCACCTGCGGGTAACAGTTGAAGTCGCGGAGTGCCCGGCGGGGCGAGCGGGTGTCGCCGGTCACGACCTCGGCGTAGTCTGCTCCTGACGGCAGATAGTTCGGCGTGCCCCACGGGTCGGCCGGGTGGTGGCCGTACGTCCCCAGGCTCATGTCCGTGCCCAGGCCGATATTGGCCGTCGTGCCGATGAGCTGGGCAATGTGGTCCACGTGTGCCAGCAACTCCGAGATCGACGGCTGGTCGCGTGAGCCGGCCGGCTTGGTGAACGGCCCGAAGTTGGCGATACCCACCACGCCGCCACCCTGTGCGCACGCCTTGATCTGTTCGTCGTCGACGTTGCGCGGAACGTCAACCAGAGCCCGAACATTCGAGTGGGTGAACACGAACGGCTGGCTGCTGCGCGCCATGATCTCCAGCGTCGAGCGCTTGCCGACGTGTGATCCATCGAGCAAGATTCCGAGGCGGTCGCACTCATCTATCACTAACTCGCCGAAGCGCGACAGCCCGAGATCATCGTGGTCGAGGCAGCCGGCGCAGATGTTGTTGGCAGCGTTGTAGGCCGGAATCAACACCCGCAAGCCGAGCCGGTAGAACGCCTCCAGACGGTGCAGTGATCGCCCGATCCAGTCGCCGTCCTGCGCCGAGAGGAGGAACGCCGCCCGGTCATCCTGATGCGCCTGACGGATATCGTCGGCGGTGTACACGATGAGCGTGTTCGGATGTTTGCGCGCGACGAGATGAAAGAACATTAGGTCTTCGAGTGCGCGGTCGAGGGTTGCGTGTGGCCGGAACGCTGTCACACCGAAGACCGTAATGCCGTGACGGTGGGCGTTGGCGTAGTCGGCGTCGGG
>JBBQBU010000587.1:0-3680 GCA_038318015.1 Chloroflexota bacterium
CGTTCGCCGGCGTGGACGTGCAGCGCGCCGCAGCATATCTGATCCTCCGGCTGGTCCACGTCGCAGCCGGCCCGCGCGAGCATCCGCACCGTCGCGCGGTTGGTCTCCGCAAACGCCACCCGCATGATGCAGCCGGCGAAGAACGCCACCCGCTTCTGGAACTGGCCGCGCGCCGGCACCGTGCCGCGCGGCGAGAAGAAGCGGCCGGAGATGCGCGGCAGCAGCGCCTCGGCCTCGTCCAGGTTGCCCGGCAGCCGCTTCAACAGGCCAGATGCACGCACCAGCGCCTGCACCCCGAGACGCTGATACAGGCGCAGCGCCCCGGCGAACAGCGCCATCCGGCCAGGGTATGGGAACAACTGCGTGAAGACCACCCAGGCCAGCACCTTCGGGAAGCCGGTGTGCGGGCGGCGCACCCGAATCTCGGCGCGCGTCGCCTCCATCAAGTGCCCGAACTTGACGCCGGTTGGGCAGGCCGCCTCGCAGGCGCGGCAGTCCAGGCAGAGCGACATGTGCTCCACGAACGTGTCGGTCGTGTCTACGCGGCCTTCGCCCAGGGCCCGCATCAGGTGGAGTCGGCCTCTCGGCGACGCCGTTTCGTTGCGGGTCACGCGAAAGGTCGGGCAGTGCGGCAGGCACAGGCCGCAGTGGACGCACGCCGCCATGTCCGCGTCGGACGGCGGGTCAGGGATGGTGAAGTGCGAGGCCGCGCCGATGGCCTCGCCAGCGTCGGGGGATTCGGTGGTTGTTGAGCCGCTCATACCCACATCTCCGGGCCGACGGCCGCCGCCACGCCGACGGGGATCGCCACGCGGGCCGGGATGACGCCCGGCTCAGGCAGCACCTTGCCGGGGTTGAACAGGCCGGTCGTGTTGAACGCATCGCGCACCAGCGCCATACGCGCCATGTCGTCGTCGGTGAACACCAGGGACATGTACTTACGCTTCTCCAGCCCGACGCCGTGCTCGCCGGTGATAGTGCCGCCGACGGCAACGCAGGCTTCGACCACCTCGTCATGGGCGGCCTCGACGCGCGGCATGATGCCCGGTTCCAGCGCGTCAAACCCGATGATCGGGTGCAGGTTGCCGTCGCCAATGTGGGCCACGGTCAGCACCTTCACGCCGTAGTGCTCGCCAATCCGCTTGATGGTGCCCAGCACCTTCGCAAGCTGCGAGCGCGGCACCGTGCCGTCGCACAGGTAGTAGTTCGGGGCGACGCGCGCGCAGGCGGCTAGGGCACCCTTGCGGGCGGCCCACAGCTTATCGCGCGCGGCCTTGGTGTCGGCAAACTGGACGGTCATGCAACCGGGCGTCTCTTCGCAGATGCGCTGCACGCGCGCCGCCTGCTCGTCCACCGACTCCTGCAAGCCTTCCACGTCGATCAGCAGGATGGCACCCGCGCCGGGCGGGTACCCGACGTTGAACGCGCGGTCCAGCGCGGCAATGGCCGGCTCGTCCATCAGTTCCAGGGCGGCCGGCACCACGCCACTTGCCACTAGCGCCGACGCTGCCGTGCCCGCCGCTTCGACCGAGTCGTAGGCGGCCAGGAACGTGACCGTGACCGGCGGCAGGGTCAGCAGCCGCACCCAGGCTTGCGTCACGATGCCGAAGGTGCCTTCCGAGCCAACCGTCAGCCCGACGAGGTCGTAGCCTGGGGCATCGGGAGCCTTGCCGCCGGGGTGGCACAGCAGACCGTCCTGCGTGATCAGTTCCAGGCCGACGACGTGGTTGGTGGTCAGCCCGTGGGACAGACAGTGCGGGCCGCCGGCGTTCTCGGCGATGTTGCCGCCGATCGTGCTGGTCTTCTGGCTCGACGGGTCGGGCGCGTAGTACAGCCCGAGCGGCGCGACTTCGGTGGAAAGGTCCAGGTTGATGACGCCCGGCTCGACCAATGCCAGCCCATTCTCAACGTCCACGTCGAGGACGCGGTACATCCTGTTCAGGTCGATCAGGATGCCGCCTTCGACGGGCACCATGCCGCCGCTCAGGCCGCTGGAGCCGCCGCGAGGCGTGACCGCCAGCCGTTCGCGGACGGCCAGTTGCACGACGGCCGCCACCTGCGCGCCGGAGGTCGGGCGCACCACGACCTGTGGCAGTGAGCGGTCGATGTAGGCGTCGTACTCGTAGACCAGCAGGTCTTCGTACCGGTCCAGCACGCCGTCACGCGCGCCCTCCGGCCCAACGATGCGCCGTAGCTCGTCGATGATGCGCGCCGGGAGGGGCGAGCGGGTTGCCCTGGCGTCGCTCGGGGTGGCGCTGGCGTGCCCGGATGCCATCGGTCGCGCGCTCCTCATCCATGATGTCACTTGCCGCGAGTATACGGCAGCACCGGCCACCGATGACTCGCTAGGACAGGTTGGTCGATGGCCCTCGGTAGTTTTAGAAGGCCCCTCACCCCCGACCCCTCTCCCGTGCGCGAGAGAGGGGAGCTATAGATCTTCAGGAAACCTTCTGGAAACATCGGGCGTTCCCCCCCTGGTAGGGAGATCCCGGATTACAGAACATTATCTGACGATCTATAACTGGATGATTTCCCCCCTCGCCCACGCATGGGAGAGGGGTCGGGGGTGAGGGGGAATCCAACGGTCGAGGAACTCAGGCAAGATGTACTAGACGGTGGCTGGTGCGCCGAGAATCAGCCCGCGTAGCTCGCCCATCGTGTGGACGACGTGGTCCGCGCCTGCTGCTGCCAATCGCTCGGCCTCATGGACGCCCCACGCGACGCCGCAGGTGCGCGTGCCGGCCCCGCGCCCCATCTCGACATCGTGGGTGCCGTCGCCTACCAGCAGAGTCTGGTTCGCCGGCACGCCAAGCTCTTTGAGGGCGACGTGCATCAGGTCGGGATGCGGCTTTGGCCGGCTTGCCCGGTCGGCCCCAACGACGCTGCCGAACAGCTTGCGGACGCGGCAGCGGTTCAGCACCGCGTCGGCCACGTCGGTCGTCTTGGCCGTGACCAGCGCCAACTCCAGGCCGGCCGCGCGAATCGCTCGCAGCAGGGACCACGCGCGCGGGAACAGCAGCGTGTTCGGGATGACCGACGCAGCGTAGATCGCTTTGTAGCGCGTCACCAGTCCGTGCAGATCGTCGTCGGTGGCACCGGGCGCGTGCCGCAGCAGGATGTCGGCCAGCGGCAACCCGATCATGCCGCGCACGTCGGCCTCGGGCGGCTCGGGGTGTCCGGCCTCGATCAGTACGGCCGCCATGGTGGCGCAAATGCCGGGCGCGGAGTCGGTGAGGGTGCCGTCAAGGTCGAAGGCGACGGCGCGCAGCGGTGCAAACGTCTCTGGCATATCGCTCAGGAGCGTACCGGCCGGATGACGGGCGGGGCAACAACGTGGTCGTGCTTCGGTGGAGGCGGTCATGCTGCGCCCGCCGCTGCTGCCGAAACTTGCTGGCACGCCCGCCCGCCCGAACGCACCATTGTTCGCGTGCTGACACTTCCGTCGCAGCAGCCGGGAAACATGCCGGGATCGCTTGCATTGACGGGCGGATCAGCGTACCGTTCACTCCGAGATGGTGCAACGCGACGCGACTCCGACACAGGGCAATTGCATAACCTTCTGTCTAGTCGAGTATTCTGACTCGGTTTTGGGCACTTCACGCCAGCTTCCGCGCCTCTTCACGACTCCCGCCTCTTGTTCGGCGGTCGAGTTGATGCTTCCGAGCCAAAATTGGGCGCGT
>JBBQBU010000588.1:0-3658 GCA_038318015.1 Chloroflexota bacterium
CGCGTAGTAGCCCGCGATGGTGATACCGGTGTCGCCGCCCGACTCGCAGGCCGGCATCCGGTCCGGGGCGACCGGGGCCAGCGCCCCGAGGATCGCGTTCGTCATTCGGAACCCCGTCAGGCCACGCGCCGCGACCGGGGCCGGCAAGTCCGGGTTGATGACGCTCCGCGACGGGATAGTGAACGTGATCGGACGGAAGTAGCCGCCGTTGTTCGGGATGCCGCTGCTCATCAGCGCACGCACGCAGGCGTAGACAGCCGACTTCGCGAATGAGGCCGTGGCGTTGATGGCACCCCGCACCTGCCCGGCCGTCCCGGTGAAGTCCACGTGTAGACTGTCGCCGGCCACCGTCGCCGTCACGGCAATCGGGATTGGGTCGGGGTCCATGCCGTCGTCGTCGATGTAGTCCGTGAAGCTGTAGACACCGTCCGGCCACTGGGCGATCTCGGCGCGAGCCAGCCGCTCGGTGTACGCCATCAGATCGGTCATCGCCGTCAGCAGCCGCTCTTTGCCCCACCGCTCGACCAGATCGTGCAGGCCGCGCTCGCCGATGTGGATGGCTGCTAACTGTGCCCGCAGGTCGCCGAGCAGGTTGTCGGGCACCCGCACATTCTTGGCGATAATCTCGAAGACGGCTTGATTCGGGCGGCCGGCGTCGTACAGCTTGATCGGTGGCAGGCGCAGCCCCTCCTGGTAGATTTCTGTCGAGTCCGAGGCGTTGCCGCCGGCCACCCGCCCACCGATGTCGGTGTGATGCGCGATGGTGGCGCAGTACGCCACGTGCTCGCCGTCCAGGAACAACGGCTTGATGAGGAAGATGTCGGGCAGGTGAGTGCCGCCCTCGTACGGGTCGTTGAGCATCACCACATCGCCCGGCTCGAACGACCCGCCGAACTTGGCGATCACCGTCGCCATCGCGTCCGGGATCGACCCAAGCTGCATCGGCAACGTGAAGCCCTGCGCCAGCAACTCGCCGTCCAGCGAGCAGTATGCCGCCGACAGGTCGTTGGAGCTTTTCAGGTTAGATGAGTACGCCGTGCGCATCATCGTCAGCGCCATCTCATCGACCACCGACTCAACGGCGTTCTTGACCAGTTCGAGCGTGACCGGATCAGTCGCCATGGGCCGCCTCCACGTATTCCCCCTCTCCCGCTTGCGGGGGAGGGGGTCAGGGGGTGGGGGGATTCGCGTCGAGGTTCGTTGTCATCGGCAGGCTCGGATCAGCCGCCCACTCGGCCAGCGAGCCGTCGTAGACCGCCACGTCAGCCTGGCCGAGCAAGGTCAGGATCAGGGCGTCGCTGCTGGCCGCGATGCCCGCGCGACAGTAGGTGATGGCCTTCTCGCCGTCCAGCGCGCCGGCCTCCTCGAACTTCGCACGAAGCTGGTCGGATGGCAAATATGCCTGCGTCACCGGGTCCACCAGATCAACGGTCGGCACGTTGACGCTGCCCGGAATGTGCCCGGCCCGCGCGAACGTCGTCGTCATGCCAGCGTGGACATCGGCCGGCAGCGCGTTGACGAGGCGGGTTGTCGCATCGTCCAGACCGGCCAGCACGTCGCCTTTGGTGGCGATCAGCGCCGGCCGGTGGCGCACGGTGAACACGGCCGGCGGATAGGTCGCCGGCTCGGTCGAAATCGGCCGACCCTCAAGCCGCCACTTATGGATGCCGCCGTTCAGGACCGCTGCGTTGTCGAACCCGAACACCTTCAGCATCCACCAGACGCGCGCGGCCCACATGTGCGGCCAGCTATCTTTCGTGCCATCGTAGAGGATGACGCGGCTGCCGGCGCCCACGCCGTAGCGGCCCATAGCCTCCGCGAACTGCTCCGCAGGCGGCATCATCGACGGCAGCGCGCTGTCGCGGTCCATCAAGTCCTGGGCGAAGTCAGCGTAGCCGCTGCCAGGGATGTGCCCCTGATCGTAGATGGGCCGCGCGCTGACGATCTGAGCACCGGTCGGTGTGACCAGCCGGTCAATGGTGCAGTCGAGAATGCGAAGGCCAGGGTCGTCCAGGTGCGCGGCCAGCCACTCCGTCTCGACCAGAAACTCTGGGTTCGCGAAGGTCATGCGCGGCCCCCTTCTGCGTGTTGCAACCGCGTGCCAACTGGGCAGTATCCTCGGCCCGCGCGGCACGCTTCGCTGTACCGTGGCAGCAGGACACCTAGTACGGTGGACTGCCGCGCACCCCGGGAGGCACCATGCGACTCCGAGGCTCGATGATCTTTGTCCGCGACATCGACCGAATGACGGACTTTTACAAGGACGGCGTCGGCCTCCGATTCATCCCGTTCCTGTCGAACGGCGAGTAGGCCGAGTTTGACGCCGGCGGCACGATCTTCGGGCTGCACGCAATACCGGCCGAACTCCTGGGCGATGATCCTGCCACCAGTCCACCCGCCGCCCGCTCCGACACGCCAATCAAGCTGATGTTTGAGACGTTCGACCTTATGGCGACCCGCGCGCACCTGACCGCGCACGGCGCGACGATGTCTGAGCCGCAAGCCTGGGGCGCCTGCGACGGCCTCGACCCAGAAGGCAACGTCTTCCAGATCGTGCAGATCAGCCGAACCTAGCCATCTGTGCTGGTCAACGGCCAGTACCCACCCCTCCATGTCATCCGGAGCGCAGCGATGCAGCAGGCGCTCGTCAACCGCCGGCTTGATTGCCCGAATGTCATCCTGAGCAGCGAGCTTGCGAGCGTCGCCAAGGATCTCACCGTCACCATCGGCAGTACGGGTGAGATCCTTCCAGCCCACCACGGGGCCCCTCCGCCTTCGGCGGGATCCCCGCGGCGCTGCGCTCAGGATGACATGGGTCGTGGTACGCCGTGCGGAGCATCGGAGGCCTGTTGCCATCTGGCGGCAGAAGCTACCCATCGGACGACAGCCGGATGTTGGCGTGGGCGTCGAGCGCCGCGCTCCAGCCGGGCGGCACGATGGTCGTCGCATCGTACTCTTCGACGATCAGCGGGCCGAGGCGCGGCGTGCGCTCCAGGTCGCCGCGCCCGAGCACCGGCGTCTCGATGCTGCCGTGCTCCCGCCCGAAGTACGCCGAGCGTGCGGCCGGACTGGCGGCCCTCTGCGGCGACACCCGAGCTGACGGCACATCCTCGGCCACGCGCGCCACAACTCGAAAACTCACGACCTCCACGCGGTCGGCGGCGTCCTTGTAGCCGTAGGTCCGTTCGTGCTCAGCCTCGAAATCGGCGGCGATGCTGGCGACGCCGGTCAATGCTTCCAGGCCCGGCACCGCGATTCGCAAGTCGGACGACTGGCCTCGGTAGCGCAGATCGAGCAGCCGATCAGTGACGATCTGCCCGTCGGCGTGACCCTCTTCGCGCAGCGTGGCCCGCGCCGACCGCTCTAGCTCCTCGAAGCCGGCCACCAGGTCGGCCGGCGTCAGCGCGGCCAGCACTAGCCGCCGCGCCTGCGACAGTTCTAGCCGGGTCTCGGCGGCCAGGAGACCAAACGCACTGAACAGGCCCGGCCACGGCGGCACGATCACTTCGCCGATGCCAAGCTGCCGCGCGACTTCGGCCGCGTGGACCGGGCCGTTCCCGCCGAACGCCACCAGCACGCACCGTCGCGGGTGGCGCCCCCCCGCCCGGGAGACGGCCCGCGCGACCCGCCCCCTGTTGGGCACCCCCAGAAGGTGCGC
>JBBQBU010000589.1:0-3635 GCA_038318015.1 Chloroflexota bacterium
ACAACCTGCCCCGTCCAGTGGCAGCCGCTGCGCTCGCTCGGCTAGTCCGCATCCCCGGCTTTCGCGTCGAACGTCGCCGCACGGTGCTGGCGGCGTTGGATCTCTTCGGGACACACCGCGTGGACTTTGGCGACTGTATGCTCATCGCCTCGATGCGGCAGGCCGGTGCCTCGGCCCTGTACTCGTATGACCGAGACTTTGACCGATTTGCCGGAATCACGCGCCAAGAACCTGCCGCGTCTCCAGGGCACGACCAGGACGCCTGAGTCGTTGGCGACCGCGAGGGTCAGCGGGGGCGGCACCAGAGCTGGTACATCGAGGCGAACGTCAGCGGGTGGTCAGCCTCGAACTGGTCCCAGCAGGCAAGGTCGCGGTCAGCGCCGGCCCACGGGAACTGCACCCGAAACTGCGCCTGCACCTCCGGTGGCACCTCGAAGCCCAGGAACTGCAAGTCGAGCGTGTCCAGCGCCGCCGCCAGTTGAAGCGGGGTGAACCGGTGCTCCTGGACATGCATCGCAAGGTCGCGGAAGCCGCTCTCCGAGTAGAAGTCGCCGAAGCGCATCAGCGTGGCAACGGGATGCTCGGCCGGTAGCTCCATGATGCACCGCCGGGCCGCCCTGATGCCCACGCTCGTCGTAGGGATCGCCTCGTCGGCGATCAGCGCCCGCGCCGCGACGATACTGGTCCGCGCACGCTCGCTGTACAGCGCAATCAGCATCAGGCCGTCCGGGCGCAACAGCCGGCGTAGCACCGCCCACCCCGCTATCGGGTCGGCCAGGTGGTGCAGCACGCCGCCACACTCGATGTGCGCAAACTGATGGCCCAGCCCGTCGAGCGCCAGGATGTCCGCCTGGGCGAACGTGATGTTGCCGATGCCCCGCTCCTGGGCCATCCGCGCGCCGTACGCGAGGCTGGCCCGGCTCAGATCGACGGCCAGCACGTCGGCGTCCGGCAGCCGCAGCGCCACCTGGATCGGGTGCCGCCCCGTGCCAGCGCCGGCCACCAGCACCGGCAGCGGCGACGGCCACGCCGGCACCGGCTCGCCGGGGCAGAGCCAGCGAAAGCGATCCGCCAGCGGCTCCCGGCCGTTTGCGCGGGCCGCCCGCCAGCGTGGATACGGGTTCTGCTCGTACATCGCGCGGACCAGTTGCGATGTGGCGTCGTCCAGCGGCGTGAGCAGCGGGAGGGCGTCCGCAATGTGCCGTTCCGTCAGCGGCTCAAGCACCTGCTCGCGCAGCACGGGCACGAACTCGGCGCTCCAACGCGAGATCGGGACCGTCGCCAGCCGCTCGGCCCCCGGCAGCAACCCGAGCCGTCCGTAGAGTGCCGCCGTCAGCAACGCATCTTCAGCGGCAGGTAGGGCGCTGGCAGGGTCAGCCAGGAGCGCGGCCAGTTCGGTCTGGAGGACCGCCAGCGGCGCCGTCTCGTCCGACTCGACGTGCCAGGCATACTCGACGAGGAACGCCGCGCCGGCCAGCGCGCAGCGGAACGAGCGCGGAAACTCCGTGCCCGAAGCCGGGGGGGTGAGCAGTGCAGATCGACGCAGCGCCGTCAACATGCGCTCGATCTCCGGCGCGCAGATGATGAGCCGTGGGAGTGCCGCCAGCACCGCCGGGTCGGTGAGCAGCGCAGCCGGCAACGTCGGATAGCCGGGGGAAGCCATGATGATGCGCGAGATGGGCGTGGCAAGTTGCTGGACATCAAACGTGTCGTCACGGCACGCGGCCAGGAGCGCGGCTTGCCCCTGACCCGTCAGATAGGGCACGGGTGCCGTCTGGAGTAGGTCAACCAGCTCACGCAGCAGCGGCCGATAGTCTGGGTGGCGTTCCCAGCCTGCCGTGGCGGCCTGGAGCGCGGCGTCGGCGCGCCCGAGTGCGTGCAACTCGCGGGCGTAGTGTTCGTGGGCGGCCGGATCGTCGGGCGCGGCGTCCACGAGCCGCGCCAGGAGGTCGGCCGCTTCGGCGTGCTGGCCCTCGCCTTGCGCCAGCGCCGCGAGGCTCCGCAGGGCCGTCACTTGCCGGGGGTCACGCTCCAGCGCGCGCCGAAAGTAGCCGGCGGCCCCGTCCGTGCGCCCCTGCTCCCGAAGCGCCTCCCCGAGGTTCGCCAGCGCCGTGGGGTCATCCGGGCGGGCGGCAAGCGCCTGCGTAAAGCTGGCGGCGGCCTCGTCCGGCCGGCCCAGCGCGTGCAGCACGCTGCCCAGGTTCGTGTGGGCGTCGGCGTGTGCCGGCTCCAGCCGGATCACAACAGCATAGGCAGCAGCGGCCTCATCCAGACGGTCGGCCGCGCGCAAGGCGTTACCCAAGTTGTACTGCGCGGCGACGTGCGACGGGCGCAGGGCGAGCGTTCGGCGAAGCGCCGCGATGCCGTCGTCTGACTGCTCAAGCTGCAGCAGGGCATTGCCCAGGTTGTAGTGGGCTTCAGCGTCGTCAGGGGCCAGCCCAGCGGCCTCGCGGTAGCTCGCGACGGCATCCGTCGTTCGGCCCAGCGCCAGCAACGCGTTCCCCAGGTTCATGCGGAAAGCTGGTGCCGCCGGCCGCAACCGGATCGCCTGTTCAATGAACGGTACGGCGGCATCGGCGCGTCCGATCTGGTAGGCCAGCACACCCAGCAGATGCAGTGCGTCTGCCTGCTGCGGGTCGGCCGCCAGCACCTGCCGGTACTGTTGCTCGGCCTCAGCGTACCGCCCGGCCTGATGGTGCCCGACGGCCGCCTGCAACAGCGCCATGACAGCCGCATCAGGAACGGCGGCCGGAGTCGGGCGGGAGTGAGGCTGCGGTGCGGTGCCGGTCACCTGGGCCGCGCCGGGTGCTGAACTGGTAGCAACTGGCCGCGTGCGACGGCCCTGTGCGATCCGTGCTGGACGCCGCATCGACGTCTCTCCTCCGAGCCGGGCCAACATCTGGCGACCCACTCGGCGGAGACAACGAACCGGCACCCCGCAGCGGGACGGCTGCAGGGCCGAAGCGAGGGTCCGGAACTACCGTGGGGTAGCTCCGGTGCGGCGGCCTACACCGAGCGCATCGGCCAGCCGATCACGCCAGCCACACGAGCGGCGAACGTCTGGCTAGGCTGAGCGCGTCGGTACCCCTGCGATCAACGACTCGGCCTGAGCCAGCACCGCATCAGCCGGCTGGTCCAGGTCCAGCGCCCGACCGAACGGCTGCGGGATGTCCTGGTCGGTGGCCCAGTAGACCTCAATGCGGTTGCCCTCGGGGTCGAAGAAGTAGATGGCGAGCGCGATGCCGTGCGTGATCTCCCGTTCGACCGTCACGCCTTCGGCCCGCAACAGGTGATGAAACGCCAACAATTCATCCAGGCTGTCAACGTGCCACGAAATCTGCTGCACGACCTGAACATCGGCCGGGCCGGTCCGCCCGCGCATGATGACGAACTCGTGGTGCTCTTCCTGGGGGCGGGCGCTGAAGAAGACCATGCCACGGTTGGGGTCTTCGTCAGTCACCGTCAGCCCGAGGACGCGGGTGTAGAACGCGCGCATCGTGTCAAGGTCGCGGACGAAGATGCCGGTGTGGCCGAGGCGTGTAACCCGAGGCATAGGAACCTTCTATGCTATGGCTCGCGGCGGCGTTGCCCACGAGCCGACGATGTAACGGGTGCTGGTGCAATTGTCCCCCTCT